>CAVJRQ010000023.1:0-36962 GCA_963652075.1 Acutalibacteraceae bacterium | reverse complement strand
TAACGTACGACATGAGGTACTATAGTCGTACGACGTTAGGGTGCATGGTCGTACGACATTAGGACACCCTCCCCGAACGAACGGACTTTGGTTAACGGCTGGTTAACGGTTGGTCAACGGTTGGTTAACCGAATAATCGCCACCGGGTTTTCGGACTGACCCAAATTAAGACTTAGATCGGTTATTCCGGACTGGAGTACTGGTTCCTTATCCTGTCGAAAATGCTGAAGAGTTCCTCCACGGTCTCGGCACGCAGCATGGCAATGCGGGTATCCTTGAAGTTGGGCAAGCCCTTGAAGAGGGGAGAGGCCGCCAGATGACGGCGGATGTGGAGGATGCCGCGACGCTCGTCCAGGCGTTGCACGCTTTGCCGCACCTCTTCACGCAGCACATCCATTTTCCAGTCGAACGGGAGGGGCGGCAACTCCTCACCGGTGCGCAGGTAGTGCGTCACCTCCTTGAAAATCCAAGGGCGGCCGAAACTGCCACGGCCAATCATGATGGCATCCACGCCATACTTGTCGAAACACTCTTTGGCGCGTTGGGGAGTGGTGACGTCTCCGTTGCCAATGATGGGAATGTGGATGCGGGGATTGTTCTTCACTTCACCGATAAGTGTCCAGTCCGCCTCTCCGGTGTACATCTGCGCACGGGTACGTCCGTGAATGGTCAAGGCTTCGATGCCACAGTCTTGCAGTTGCTCCGCCAGCGTGCAGATAATTTGGTGGTCTGCGTCCCACCCCAAACGAGTCTTCACCGTTACGGGTATCTTCACGGCATCGACCACGGCACGGGTGATTTCCAACATCTTGGGGATGTTCTGCAACATGCCGGCTCCCGCGCCTTTGCCGGCGACACGCTTCACCGGACAGCCAAAGTTGATGTCCAGTATGTCGGGGTGCGCCTGTTCCACGATGCGGGCGGCTTCCGTCATGGCATCGGTTTCCCTGCCATAGATTTGTATGGCCACGGGACGCTCCTCCTCGCTGATTTCCAGTTTCTGCATCGTCTTGTTGACGGAGCGGATGAGTGCGTCGCTCGACACGAACTCGGTATACACCAAGTTAGCCCCAAAGCGTTTGCACATCAAGCGGAAGGCTATGTCGGTGACATCCTCCATGGGAGCCAACAGCACCGGCCGCTCTCCCAAATCTATATTGCGTATCTTCATGTTTCTACAGTTTTATTCCCGTGTGTCGGCACCCCACATCATCTTGTTGCGCAAGGTCTGGAAGAAGACGTGGTTACAGCGTTTCACCACCTTGGTGGTGTAGTCCGCCTTGCGGATGGTGAGGCGTGTGCCTTGTTGGCAAGTCTCGCTCCGTCCGTCCAGGGCAACCAGAAAGTTGTGGTTGCGGCTCTCCACGTCGAGCGATATTTTCCAGTCGTCGCGTATCACGATAGGCCGCATGTTCAGACTGTGCGGCGCGACGGGCGTGAGGGCTATCGTGCCGGCGTGTGGCACCATGATGGGGCCGCCCACGCTCAATGAATAGGCGGTGGAGCCTGTTGGGGTGGCGATGATGATGCCGTCCGCCTGATAGGTGGTGAGCAACGCCCCGTTGATGTGGGTGTGGATGCTGATCATGGACGAACTGTCACGCTTCAGGATGGCTATCTCGTTGAGGGCGAACGGGTAGCCTTTCAGACTGTCGCCATCCACGTCCAACTGCAACACGCTGCGGTCTTCCACCTGGTAGCGACCGCTGAAAATCTCGTTGAACGTCTCGTCAATCTCACTGGGCGAGATGTCCGCCAAGAACCCCAAACGTCCTGTGTTGATGCCCAGGATGGGGATGCCGCGCTTGCCCACACGCATCGCCGACTTTAGGAAGGTGCCGTCGCCTCCCACGCTGATGACCATGTCCGCATCGAAATCGTTCCCCTCGAAAATGCCGTCAGGCCGAAAGCGTGCGGTCAGTTCCTTGGGAAGGAAGTGGTAGAAGTCGCCGTCTACATAAATCTCTGCCCCGTGGCTACGCAACGTGGCGAGGAGTTGCTCGGCATGCGACGACTTCTTGGTTTGGAACGTATTTCCGAATATGGCAAATCTCATCATAGCGAAACGCGATGTCTTTAGTTAATTAAATATTTCTTTCTGCCCAAAGAGGCATACTTACGCAAAAATCTCGTAATTTTGCCGAAGAGAAAACCGTGGCGAAGCCATGGCTTCCTTTATTAAGGATAGTGCAAAGATACGCTTTTATTATTAAAGATTGTGGAAGATGACAAAGCTAAGTGTAAATATTAATAAGATCGCTACGTTGCGCAACGCGCGCGGCGGCAACAATCCCGATGTGGTGAAGACCGCTTTGGACTGCGAATCTTTCGGTGCGGAAGGGATTACGGTGCATCCGCGTCCCGATGAGCGGCACATTCGCAGGACGGATGTGCTCGACTTGAAGAGCGTGCTGAAGGTGGAGTTCAATATCGAAGGTTATCCTTCGCCCGAATTCATCGACTTGGTGCTGAAGGTGAAGCCGGCACAGGTTACCTTGGTGCCCGACAAGCCCGACCAGCTGACCTCCAATGCCGGATGGGACACTAAGGCCAATCAGGAGTTCTTGACGGAAGTACTCGACGCGTTCCGCAAGGTGGGCATACGCACTTCGCTCTTCGTGAGTGCCAACCCGACGATGATTGACTATGCCGCCAAGGCGGGAGCCGACAGGGTGGAACTCTATACGGAACCCTATGCCAGTCTCTATCCGAAAAACAAGGAAGCGGCCGTGGCCCCTTTCGTGGAGGCAGGCAAACGCGCGCGTTCTTTGGGTCTGGGGCTGAATGCCGGACACGACCTTAGCCTGGTGAACCTGGCTTATCTTCATGAGAATATCCCTTGGTTGGACGAGGTCTCCATTGGGCATGCGCTCATCTGCGACGCCCTTTATCTGGGACTGAAGCAGACCATCGGGAAATATAAGAATTGTCTTCGCTAACCGAACGAAACATTGCGTTGGCGGATTACCTAAAAAGGAGAAGAGCTATGAAAACGATTTATGTATTCTTGGCCGATGGCTTCGAGGATGTCGAAGCCTTGGGAACGGTGGACGTATTGCGCCGGGCCGGTTTGCCCGTACGTACCGTCTCCATCATGAAACGTCCGCAGGTGCAGAGCGCACACGGGATAACGGTGATGGCTGACGAACTGTTTGAGGACGCTGACCACACGCAAGGTGAGATGCTGATTCTGCCCGGAGGAATGCCGGGAGCATCCAATCTGAACGAACATAAAGGTCTGCTTGAGGAGATAGAGACGATGGCCAAAGCCGACAAACCGCTGGCGGCCATCTGCGCCGCCCCCATGGTGTACGGCAACCTGGGCCTGTTGGCGGGGAAACGTGCCACTTGCTATCCGGGCTTCGAGAAATTCCTGAAAGGAGCCACCTACACTGCCGCACCGGTGGAGCAGGATGGCAACTTCATCACCGGGAAGGGGCCGGGTGTGACGTTTGACTTCGCCCTTGCTATAGTGGCCAAGTTCTGTGGCGATGCCAAGGTGGCAGAACTGCGACAAGGCATGATGATGCTATGAACAAATATGCGGTCATCGTAGCGGGAGGCAAGGGACAGCGGATGGGGAGCGTCGTTCCCAAGCAGTTCCTGCCCATAGGGGGCGTGCCCGTGCTGATGCGCACGCTCCGGGCTTTCTATGCCTACGATGCGACGATTGCACTGATATTGGTGTTGCCGGATGCGCAACAAGTCTATTGGCAATCGCTCTGCGAGAAATATAAGTTCAACGTGCCTCACCGCGTTGTGTGTGGGGGCGAGACGCGCTTCCACTCCGTGAAGAACGGATTGGACAGCATTGCGGACAAGCGGGAAGCCCTGGTTGCGGTACACGACGGCGTGCGGCCGTTCGTGGCTCGTGAGGTGATAGCGTCTTGCTTTGAGGCGGCGGCGCGCGACGGTGCGGCCATCCCTGTGGTGGATGTGGTGGAAACGGTACGCCAGTTGACCCCCACGGGCGAGAGCCGTACGGTGGACCGCGGTGACTACAAGTTGGTGCAGACCCCTCAAGTGTTCAGCCTGCAACTGTTGCGGCAGGCATACAGCCAACCGTATGACCCCCGTTTTACCGATGACGCTTCCGTGGTGGAGGCTCTTGGCGAGAAAGTTACGTTGGTGGAGGGCAACCGTGAAAACATCAAGATAACGACTCCTTACGACATAAAAGTTGCCAATGCCTTGCTTTGAATGTTCGACATCACTACACGCGACATAAAGTATTTGACAGGGGTGGGTCCGCAAAAGGCGGTACTGCTCAACAAGGAACTCAACATCTTTTCCTTGAATGACTTGCTCTACTATTTCCCCTATAAGTACGTAGACAAAAGCAAGGTGTATCGTGTCAGTGAGATTGACGGCAATATGCCTTATATCCAGCTGAAGGGCTGTTTCCTCGGCTTCGAGAAACTGGGCGAGGGGCGACAGCGGCGTTTTGTGGGTCACTTCTCCGATGGCACGGGCATAGTGGACCTGGTTTGGTTTCAAGGAATCAAGTTTGTGGAGAACCGGTACAAACTGCATACGGAATACATAGTCTTCGGTAAACCTACCGTTTTCAACCACCGCATTAACATCGCCCATCCCGACATTGATGTAGCGTCTGAGCTGGAGCTCTCCGAACGGGGACTGCAACCCTTTTACAATACCACGGAGCGGATGAAGCGGGGATTCCTCAATTCACACGCTATCGAGAAACTGATGGTCAACCTGTTCGCTCTCTTGACAGGCGAGATTCCCGAGACTTTACCTCCGGCCATGGTACAGCAGTATCACCTCATGCCGCTGACCGACGCGTTGCGCAACATTCACTTTCCTAAGAATCCCGACCTGCTGCGCAGGGCGCAGTATCGGCTGAAGTTCGAGGAACTTTTCTACGTGCAGCTCAACATCCTGCGCTACGCCAAGGAACGACAGCGGAAGTACAATGGCGTTGTCTTCTCTAAGGTGGGCGACACGTTCCTCTCGTTCTATCACAATAACCTGCCTTTTGAACTGACGGGCGCACAGAAACGGGTGATGAAGGAAATCCGCAAGGATGTGGGTAGCGGCAAACAGATGAACCGCCTGCTGCAAGGCGACGTGGGTAGTGGCAAGACCTTGGTGGCGCTGATGAGTATGCTCATTGCCATCGACAATCACTATCAGGCTTGCCTGATGGCTCCTACGGAGATATTGGCGGCGCAACATTATCAGACGATAACGGGATTTCTGCATGGTATGGACGTGCGGGTGGAACTGCTCACGGGATCGGTGAAAGGGAAGAAACGGGAACAGATACTGCAAGGTCTGCTGACCGGTGACGTACATATATTGATAGGTACACACGCGGTATTGGAGGACACGGTCAACTTCGATTCGCTGGGCATGGTGGTCATTGATGAACAACACCGCTTCGGGGTGGCGCAGCGTGCCAAACTCTGGACAAAGAACGCCATTCCTCCCCATATTCTGGTGATGACCGCCACGCCCATCCCCCGTACTCTGGCCATGACACTGTACGGCGACTTGGACGTGTCCGTCATTGACGAGTTGCCGCCGGGCCGCAAGCCGATAGTGACAATCCACCAATTCGACAATCGTAAGGCTTCGCTCTACGAGAGCCTGCGTAAACAAATCCGTGAAGGCCGACAGGTGTATGTGGTCTATCCGCTTATCCAAGAGAGCGAGAAGATGGACATCAAGAACCTGGAGGATGGCTACGAACAGCTGTGCCATGAGTTTCCCGAATATAAGATAAGTAAGGTACACGGCAAGATGAAGCCGGCGGACAAAGACGCGGAGATGCAACGCTTCGTTACCGGTGAGACGCAGATTATGGTAGCTACTACGGTCATTGAGGTGGGCGTGAACGTGCCCAACGCCTCCGTGATGGTGATAGAGAACGCCGAACGCTTCGGGCTCTCGCAACTCCACCAGCTGCGCGGAAGGGTGGGGCGCGGTGCGGACCAGTCTTACTGCATCCTGGTGACAAGCTACAAGCTGGCGGAGGATACGCGCCGACGGCTTGAAATCATGGTGCAGACCAATGACGGCTTTGAGATAGCGGAGGCGGACTTGAAGCTGCGCGGACCGGGCGACTTGGAAGGAACGCAGCAGAGCGGCGTGGCTTTCGACCTGAAGATTGCCGACATCGCCCGTGACGGACAGTTGCTGCAATTTGTGCGCGACATAGCCCGCAGTGTAATCGAAGATGACCCCACCTTCGAGAAGTCCCAGAACCGGATCTTTTGGAGTCGGTTGAGGGAGTTGCGCAAGGCGGATATCAACTGGTCTTCCATCTCTTGAACGTTAAAATAGCTTCCATAGACAATGTGGAAACCAAAACATGTTGTAAAACATGTGCATCGCCCAAACGCTTTGTGGTATGCGGATTCAGCGCAATGAACCTTACGGATTCCGTGCAGTCCAACGGAAAAATATGGTTAAAGGCTTGGTTCTTCTAAGGGATTTTGTTTACCTTTGAACGTTTTTGAAAGTACAAGGGTCGCTCTTTTGGACTTCTGTAATCCCAAGATGAAGAGTCAACGGGAGTGTTGGAGGGCGGTTTATAAGTGAATATCACGCCTCGCAAGCGTTGTTCCATGCTTGCGGCGAGAACAATAGAAGGAGAAATAAACGAATGATTCTAAAATACCTGAAACTATTTTCGGTTGTTGCACTGAGCTTTGTCGGAGTCAATGCTGTCGGTCAGGACTTGCTTGCAAGTCAGGCACCGATAGACAAGAAGACGAGAACGATTGACTCCGTGGCATTGCAACGCCAGATTCAATTTGAGCAGTCGCTCTATCCCGCCTACAGCATTTATCCCAATTGGGACAACCGATACGTCCACTCTTATGGCAATGTGGCCATTCCGGATACTTTCCTCATCAATCTCACGGGTTTCTATATGCCTACTGACAGTAGAAAGATAACCTCCAAGTATGGACCGCGCCGTCGCCGTATGCACTACGGCTTGGACTTGAAGGTCTATATCGGCGATACCATCCGTGCCGCGTTCGACGGAAAGGTGCGCATCGTGAAGTACGAGCGCAAGGGATACGGCAAGTATGTGGTCATCCGGCATGAGAATGGTTTGGAGACCGTCTACGGACACTTGTCGAAACAACTCGTTGCGGAGGATGAATTTGTCAGAGCCGGTGACGTGATTGGTCTCGGTGGTAACACCGGACGTTCCACGGGTTCTCACTTGCACTTCGAGACGCGTTTCTTGGGTCAAGCCATCAATCCCGAACTGCTCTTCGACTTCCCCAACCAGGATGTGGTGGCGGACACGTGGACTTATCGCAAACGCGGCGCTTCGCGTAGCGTAGCTTCCAAGACATCTGCGGCGGGAGGAAACGACAGTGGCGAGATTGTTTACTACAAAGTGAAGTCGGGTGACACCTTGTCGAAGATTGCCAAGCGCCAGGGAACCACGATTGACCAGTTGTGCAAGCTCAACCGAATCAAACGCACGACGGTTCTCAGATTGGGTCAGGTACTCCGTTGCTCGTAAATTATTGAACATTATACAGGAAAGAGTCGGCAAAGTTTCTTTGCCGACTCTTTTTTTCGTACTTTTGCAAGCAATCTATTTCGAATATGAGCGATACAAACAAGCAATTTGAGAATATTATCCAACAGTGCCGTGAGGTGTTTGCCAATAAGCTACAGGATTACGGCGCTTCGTGGCGCATCATGCGTCCCACTTCGGTGACCGACCAAATCTTCATCAAAGCCAACCGCATACGCAGCCTGGAGACGAAAGGCGTGGCTATGGTGGACGAAGGCATACGCCCTGAGTTTATGGCCATTGTCAACTACGGCATCGTGGGACTGATACAGCTTGAGCTTGGCTACGCCGACACAGACGACATGAACGTGGAGCGTGCGTTGGAGTATTACGACAAGTACGCCCAAAAAGCATTGGAACTGATGATTGCCAAGAACCACGACTATGATGAGGCTTGGCGCTCGATGCGTATCAGCTCCTACACCGATTTGATATTGACAAAGATTTACCGGACTAAACAGATTGAGGGGCATCAGGGCAAGACAATCGTTTCCGAAGGAATCGATGCCAACTATATGGATATGATAAACTATTCCGTATTCGGACTGATAAAGCTGGAGTTTGGAGAGTAGCACGAAAAATAGGATACTGAAAGCCTGGACCAATCTTTGTAAGGCGGGTCTGTCGATAGTCTTCATCTTCTCCGGTTTTATCAAGGTCAACGACCCTTGGGGAACGTTCTACAAGGTGGAGGAGTACTTCAAGGCGTTCGGGCTGTCGGACTATTTCCCGGAGATTGTCCCGCTCTTTTGTGCCGTTCTGTTGGGTGTGTTCGAGTTCTCCGTGGGTGTCTACCTGCTTCTCGGCATCCGTCGCAAGTTTACCGCAATTGTCTTGTTGGCTTTTTTGGCGGTGATGACTCCCCTTACGCTCTATTTGGCCATAGCCAATCCGATTGAAGAATGCGGTTGCTTTGGCGACGTCATCAAACTGACCAACTGGGAGACATTCGGCAAGAACCTCATCTTCCTGGTTGGAGCGGTCTCTCTGTTCAAGTGGTCTGACCTGCAGTTGCGGATTATCAGTACCAAAAGCCAGTGGTTGGCTTCCATCTACACCATCCTGTTTGTCTTTGCCTTGGCTGGATACAGCTATTACTACCTGCCGGTGTTCGACTTCAGTCCCTATCATATCGGTGCCAACATTCAGGAAGGTATGCGGATACCCGAAGGCGAGAAGGCTCCTGTCTACGATGTGGTCTATGTGATGGAGAAAGAGGGCGTGCGCAAGGAATTTACAGTGGACAATTATCCCGACAGCACTTGGACTATGGTGGAGGCGAAGACTGTGCTGAAGGAAGAAGGCTACCAACCGCCCATCCTCGATTTCTCCATCACGTTGAACGAGACGGGCGAGCGTATCTCTGAGCAGATACTGGAAGATGACCGATATACCTTCCTGCTCATCTCTCCCTGGCTCAACAAGGCGGACGAAGGATACATCGATTTGATTAACGAAATATACGATTACAGTGTGGAATACGGTTATCCGTTCTATTGCGTCACTGCCTCGTCCAACGAGGAGGTGGAGCAATGGCGTGAGCGGACGGGAGCTGAGTACCCGTTCTGCGAAACGGACGAATCCACGCTGAAGACCATGGTACGCTCTAACCCGGGACTGTTGTTGCTCCGACACGGGACGGTCATCAACAAGTGGAGCTGCAGTTCCTTGCCCGATGAGTATGAACTGAATGGGGCATTGGACAAACTGCCCTTGGCGCATATCACCCCATCCAGCGTCACTCGCAAGGTGGCTGTCGTGTTGGCGTGGTTCTTTATCCCCTTCGCCTTGCTTGTCTTGGTGGATAGGATACTGGTCAAGCGAATGAATAAACAGAAATAGAATTTAATTTTTAAAGGTTTACTAAAAATGAGAAAGAACATTGTTGCCGGAAACTGGAAGATGAACAAGAATCTTCAGGAAGGCATTGCTTTGGCAAAAGAACTGAATGAGATGTTGCAGGCTGACAAACCCAACTGTGATGTGGTAATCTGCACACCGTTTATCCACTTGGCTTCTGTCACTCCGTTGGTGGATGCCAAACTGATTGGCGTGGGTGCTGAGAACTGTGCCGACAAGGTGTCCGGTGCTTACACGGGTGAGGTATCTGCCGAAATGGTGAAATCTACCGGTGCCAAATATGTAATCCTGGGTCACTCGGAGCGTCGCGCTTACTATCACGAGACTCCCGAAATCCTGAAAGAGAAAGTCGCTTTGGCTTTGGCCAACGGGCTGACTCCTATCTTCTGCATCGGCGAGGTGCTCGAAGAGCGTGAGGCTGGCAAGCAGAACGAGGTTGTCTACAATCAGTTGGCTGGCTCTCTCTACGACCTCTCTGCAGAGGATTTCTCCAAGATTATCCTGGCTTACGAACCCGTATGGGCTATCGGTACCGGCAAGACGGCAACCGCCCAGCAGGCTCAGGAAATCCACGCTTACATCCGTTCGACCATCGCTGACAAGTATGGCAAGGAGGTAGCGGAGAACACGTCTATCCTCTATGGTGGAAGCTGCAAGCCCTCCAATGCCAAGGAACTCTTCGCCAACCCCGACGTGGATGGCGGTCTGATTGGTGGAGCCGCTCTGAAAGCTGCCGACTTCAAGGGTATCATCGACGCGTTCAAATAAGCAGCTGAAAGCGTACGGAAATAGATGTGGGCTACAGACCTCCTTTCGGGTCTGTAGCCCATTCAAAGAGATGAAATGAAAGGGTATCATATTTAACTGGCAAAAGAACATGAAACGTATAGAGACAACTGTATGTGTATTGTTGGCAAGCGTATGTAGCGTCTTCGCCCAGCAATCCATTGTGGACGATTTGAAAACGCGTCGTGCGGGAGAAGGTACAGTGACCCTGGTGCAGGACACCGCCCTGACAAACCTGTTGGGCAGACCGGTCACTTCGCTCGCTTTGGGTGACACGGAAAACAAAACGGCTCTGAAGGTGAACGGCTATCGGGTGCAGGTGTATGCCGGCAACAACTCTCGCTCAGCACGCAACGAGGCCAATGCCATGGCGGATAAGGTGAAGGAACTCTTCCCCGAATTCGTCGTCTATACCCACTTCGTGAACCCCAGATGGCTCTGCCGCGTGGGTGACTTCTGTAGCATCGAAGAGGCGGATGCCGTGATGCGCAAGCTGAAAGCCACCGGCTCGTTCCGTGAAGTTTCTATCGTTCGCAGTCAGGTAAACATACACTATTAAACAATGATACAGATGGAAAATATGGAGCTCGACCCCACGAAGGTGGAGCAACTGCAAGCACACTACAAGGCAATCTTGTCTATCTTGGGCGAGGATACTTCGCGCGAGGGACTGCTGAAGACCCCCGAGCGGGTAGCCAAGGCGATGCTGACCTTGACAAAAGGTTACCGGATGGATCCGAAAGCCGTCCTCAACTCCGCCAAGTTTAAGGAAGACTATAGCCAGATGGTCATTGTGAAAGATATTGATTTCTTCTCCCTGTGCGAACACCATATGTTGCCATTCTACGGCAAGGCGCACGTGGCTTACATCCCCAACGGTTACATTACCGGACTGAGCAAGATAGCCCGTGTGGTGGACATCTTCGCTCACCGTCTGCAGGTGCAGGAACGCATGACGCTGCAGATTCGCGAGTGCATACAGGAAACGCTCAATCCCTTGGGCGTGATGGTGGTTGTGGAGGCACGCCACATGTGCATGCAGATGCGGGGTGTGGAAAAACAGAACTCAATCACCACTACCTCCGACTTCACCGGAGCCTTCAATCGCGCCACTACCCGTGAGGAGTTCATGAACCTCATCCATCACAACAGTTAGTGAAATCGAAGATTCCGGGTCAGTCCGAAAACCCGGTGGCTATTTCAGTAAGGCTCAATTTAGCGTGTCTACCGTTTCAGTTAACGAAGAGAAAAAGTGTATGGGAAATCAGCCCGGATGACGCAAGCAGTTGCACCTGCCAACGTAAGTACTTACATCGGGCAACGTAAGTACTTACGTGAGCCATCGTAAGTACTTGCGTGGACACACGTAAGGTGTATCTCTGAACGAACGGACTTTTTAACCGAATAATCGCCTCCCGGTTTTCGAACTGAGCCGAAGATTCCGGCCGGAGGGGAACCTGTCACGCTCAGTTCGTTGTCAGCGTACGCTCACCGGTCAGCTTACCTATCTCCTGTAAGATGCTTTGCCACTCCTTAATCTGTTTTAAGGTGGCGGCGAGCCGTTCCGGGTCGTTGCAGGTATCGGGGTTTTGCAGCTGCTTCTTCATCTGGTCGCAAGCCTCTTTGATGACCGCATACTTGTATTCGCACATCAATTGGGGAATGAGTTCGTGCAGCCGTTCCTGGTCAGAGAAAATCTTCTTGTTCTTCGAGTGATACTTACTGAGCTGGTAGCGGTCGATGGCTAAGTCGGCAGCCAACCGACTGATGTTCGGGTCGGGGTGTGACGAGAAATACCCGTGAGCCGTGAAGCACTCGTCGTGCAAGTGTTGTATGGACTCTTCCAACACTTGTCGGAAGAGCGGATTCTCCAACTGCAACTCGTCATTCTTCAGGCTATAGTAGACATACTCGATGGCGGTCACGGGTTGGTTGTTCTCGGTATCCTGCACGATAACCTGTTCGCCATAGCGTACGATGGCGCTGATGATATCCTTCTCCAACGAATAGAATTTGTTGAGTCCTCCAGTGGGGATGGACGTAGCGACGGGCTCTCCGTCATTTGTCGGTGGAGCGGGCTGTTCTCCGCTGCCTTCCGTCACGGCCTGTTCGGTGACTTGGGTCTCTTTCGGGGCATTGTCACCCTTGGTGTTCTTTTCCAGCCTTTTCTTTTTTATCTCGTCGACCAACAACCTCTCTTCTACCTGCAGCAACTGGCTGCATTCATGGGTATAGACTGACCGTATGATGCCATCGGGTATCACGGCGATGCTCTTCACAATGTCCGCTATCAGTCCAGCCCGTTTGATGGGGTCGTTGCCGGCATCGGACAGCAACAGGTTGGTCTTGAAGCGGATGAAATCCACCTCATGCGCATTGATGTAGTTCTGATAATCGGTGGCGTTGTGTTTGCGCGCAAAACTGTCCGGGTCGTCCCCGTCGGGCAACAATACCACTTTGATGTTCATACCCTCTTCCAACAGCATGTCGATGCCTCGTATGGAAGCCTTAATGCCTGCCATATCTCCGTCGTAGAGTACGGTGATGTTGTTGGTAAACCGGTGAATGAGGCGTATCTGTCCCTGTGTCAGTGAGGTGCCTGATGAGGCCACCACGTTTTCCACACCCGACTGGTGCATGCTGATGACATCCGTATAGCCCTCTACCAGGAAGCAACGGTCTTGCTTCACGATGGCCTGCTTGGCAAAGTAGATGCCATAGAGTTCGTTGCTCTTGTGGTAAATCTCGGACTCGGGAGAGTTGACATACTTGGCGGTCTTGGAATCGGTCTTTAGCACACGTCCGCCAAAGGCGACGATTTTGCCCGACAGCGTATGCACGGGGAAGATGACACGTCCCCAAAAGCGGTCGCGCAACGCGCCGTTCTCCCTTTCGTAGCAGAGCCCTGTCTTTATCAAATATTCTTTGTCGTATCCCTTGGCAATGGCCTCTTTGGCAAAGGCATCGGGTTGGTTCAGACAATAGCCCAACTGGAACTTCTTGATGATGTCGTCCCGGAATCCGCGTTGCCGGAAGTAGGTCATGCCGATGGTCATTCCTTCCGGGTGGTTATAGAGAATGTCCTGAAAGTAGTTGCGGGCGAATTCGTTGGCCACGAACATGCTCTCACGCATACTCTGCGCCAGTTTCTCTTCCGAGGTCAGTTCGCGTTCCTTTATTTCGATGCTGTATTTCTTGGCCAGGTACTTCAGTGCCTCGTAGTAGGACATCTGTTCGTGCTCCATGATGAAGTGGACCACATTGCCTCCCTTGCCACAGGAGAAACACTTGCACAGACCTTTGGACGGGGAGACGCTGAACGACGGTGTCTTCTCGTTGTGGAACGGGCACAGACCGATGTAGTTGACTCCCCGTTTGCGGAGGGTCACAAACTCAGACACCACGTCGACAATCTGCGCCGCGTCCAATATTCGGTCTATCGTTGCTTGGTCTATCATCAGTTCCGCTATTGTCGGTTATTCTTGTTGCCGGTCTTTCCGGATGAGTTCCAACAAACGGTCTACCGCCTCCTCCGCGGGGATATTCTTCAGAACACATTCCTTCTTCTTGTAGAGGCTTACCCGTCCGCGCCCGGCTCCCACATAGCCGTAATCGGCATCCGCCATCTCTCCCGGACCATTGACGATGCAACCCATCACGCCAATCTTCAGTCCTTTCAGGCAAGACGTTGCGGCCTTGATGCGTGCCAATGTGTTCTGCAGGTCGAACAGGGTGCGGCCGCAGCTGGGACAGGAGATATATTCCGTCTTACTGACCCGTGTGCGGGTAGCTTGCAGAATGCCGAAGGCGGTGGCATCCACCGTGGTGGAGGCAATCTTTCCGTTGTTGAACAGGAAGATGCCGTCGCACAGTCCGTCAAAAAGCAGAGCACCCATGTCGGCGGCGGCTTTCAGCTGCAACTCTTCCGCCTCGTCCTCCTGATAGTGTTGGAAGAAGATTACGGGATTATTCAGGTTCTCGTTCATCAGTTGATGTGTCAGCGCGCGCAGTTCACCTGTGCGGTTGGGGTGGTTGCTCTGCGCGATTACCACCACTTCGGGGTGGTGGCGCAGCAAGGCGATGACTTCGTCCGTACAAGCCAGATAGGTGAGGAAAAGGAATTTAAGTGGGCTCTTGTTCAGGTTTATTTGCATGAACAGAGGCATGCGCGTTTCGTCCGTGGAGGGCATAAAGGCAGGGAAAGTATGGGCTTCACCCGTCCATGCGTCAGCGTCTACGATGTAACCGCACGACTCGCGTACGGTGGGCAGGTTACGCCCTACATAGATGTAGTCTGGTTGGAACTGCGGGTCGGACGGCACACGGGTGTGGTATCCGTCACCTATCACCACCGGCACATTGTTCCCCCCGATGTTGGCGACGGCTTGCGTCGTGCGACGTTGGGGCGAGAGGTAGTCAAACTTGGGCGATGCAATACCCGGAACCAACGGATGGTCGCCACGGCGGGTCACATACTCAACCAGTCTCTTGGCAACGGGAATCTCCGCTTCGGGGTCTTCGCTCAGTGACACGCGTATCGTGTCGCCCAGCCCGTCGCAAAGCAACGCTCCGATGCCTGCCGCTGACTTGATACGCCCGTCCTCACCGTCACCGGCCTCGGTTACACCCAAGTGCAAGGGGAACGACATGCCCTCTTGCTCCATGGTAGCGGCCAACAGGCGTACGGTCTTTACCATCACCACCGTGTTGCTGGCCTTGATGGAGATGACCACGTCGCTGAAGTGTTCGTCTACGCAGATACGCAGGAACTCCATACACGACTCCACCATACCCTTTGGCGTGTCGCCATAGCGTGACATGATGCGGTCTGACAACGACCCGTGGTTAACGCCGATGCGGATGGCGGTGTGGTTCTGCTTACAGATGTTGAGGAACGGCACAAAGCGGTCGTGTATTTTTTGCAACTCTTGTTGATACTCTTCATCAGTATACTCCAGATGCTTGAATGTGCGGGCGGCATCCACGTAATTGCCCGGGTTGATGCGTACCTTTTCGGCATAGAGCGCAGCCACCTCAGCCACTTTGGGGTTGAAGTGTACGTCTGCCACCAAGGGTGTCATATACCCTTGTCGGCGCAGTGAAGCGTTGATGTTCTTCAGGTTTTCCGCTTCGATAGTCCCTTGGGTGGTGAGGCGCACATACTCGCCGCCGGCATCGATGATTCGTTTGGCCTGTTCCACACAAGCCTCGGTATCGCGTGTCGGCGTGTTGGTCATGGACTGTACACGGATAGGGTTGTCGCCTCCCAACGGTGTCCCGCCGATATGCACCTCCGAAGAGCGACGGCGGTTATAGTTGAACAAATCAATCATAGAAGTATACTATATATAATAAGGTATATGTGTGCGGACTTAATGTCCGCACGCATTTAGTTCGTCTTGTAGGTGTACTTCACTTCTTTCAGCTCCTTGTTCGCCTTCTCTATCTTCTCTTTCAGTCCGGTCTTGTAAGCGGCAAAGGCTTCAGCCAGCTTCTCGTCACTCAGCGCAAGCATCTGCACGGCCAGGATGGCGGCGTTCATCGCTCCGTTGATGGCTACCGTAGCAACGGGGATACCGGGAGGCATCTGTATGATGGAGTAGAGTGCATCCACACCGTCGAGCACAGACCCTTTTACGGGAACGCCGATAACGGGCAGCGTGGTGTTGGCGGCTATCACACCCGGCAAGGCGGCTGCCATACCGGCTGCTGCGATAATCACTTTGATGCCGCGCTCTTTGGCTCCCTTGGCGAAGGTCTCTACGGCTTCGGGAGTCCGGTGGGCCGACAAGGCGTTCATCTCAAACGGCACTTGCATCTCATCGAGCAGCTTTGCCGCCTTTTCCATGACGGGAAGGTCTGACGTGCTTCCCATGATGATACTGACAATTGGTTTCATTGATATAATGTGTTTTGATAAAAGTCTATATAAACAAAATTCCGATGATGCTGCAAAGAACTCCTACCATGAATCCCACCAACACTTCCGGCAGGGTGTGCTGACGAAGAATCATCCGTGCCGTTCCCAGCATTCCCGCCAACAGCAGGCAGACGCAGAGCCACTTCACCGGGTTGTAGAAGAACAGAAGGCTGAGTGCTACCAATCCGCCTACCAGTTCGCCTACGGCAGTCATGTGCGCACTGATTTTCCACCGGAGGTTGATGATGGCGCAGACGACCAGTGCCATGATGGATGCCACAAGGATGCCCGACAAATAGCGGGGAACACGGAACTTGTACATCAAGAGCAGACAGGCCGCATAGGCGGCTGTCGTCATCACGTAAGGCACGATGCGTTTCTCCTTGTGACCCAAGTGGCGCAAGCTCCATCCGTTTATCTTCCGGTAGATATAGATGCCCAGCATGGGTATCAGCACGGTGAACGAGTAGACCGTTGCCAGCAGTGTTATCTGAAAGGAAACGGGTAACAGTTTCAAGTAGGTAAACTGAATCAGTACCAAGAAACCTATCGTAGGGAAATAAAACGGGGTGAATACCGTTGAAAGCACTTTGGCAGTGATTCGTAAATATTTCTCTTCCTTCATATAAAACTATTTTCTTAGTCGGGCAACCGGAATGCCAAGTTGTTCCCTGTATTTTGCCACGGTACGGCGGGCTATGGCAAAGCCTTTGTCTTTCAGAATCTTCGCCAGCTCTTCATCTGTCAACGGGTTGTTCTTGTCCTCCTTGTCCACGCACTCCTTCAGGGTGCGGCGTATTTCCCTTACCGAAAGCTCTTCACCCTCCTCGGTGGTGTATCCGTCACTGAAGAAGTACTTCAACGGATAGATTCCGTAGTTGGTCTGCACATACTTGCTGTTGCTGACCCGCGAGATGGTGGAGATGTCCAGTCCCGTACGCTCCGCCACGTCCTTCAGTATCATCGGTCTCAACAACGACTCGTCGCCCTCGGCGAAGAAAGACCGCTGCAGGTCGATGATGGCCTGCATGGTCTTGCACATCGTCTGTTGCCGTTGCTTCACCGCGTCGATGAAGCTCTGTGCGGCATCCATCTTCTGCTTGAGAAACAACATGGCGTTCTTCGACTCTTTACTTTGGTTATTCTTGTTCTTTGTATGCTCTTCCAGCATCTCCGTGAAGGTACGGCTCACGCGCAATTCGGGAACGCCCCGGTCGTTGAGGTTGAGCACGATGGAACCATCGTCCAGCGTATCGACCAGAAAGTCCGGAATGATTTGCTGGAAACTGCGGCCTACCGCTTCGCCCAGCGAGCTTCCCGGACGCGGGTTGAGGTGCGTAAGCTCCTTCTTGGCTTCGTCAAACTGCGCTTGGGTGAGGGAGAGGCGTTGCAGAATCTTGTCCCAATGTTTGCGTGTAAACTCCTCGTAGCACTTGGAGATGATGTTGATGCAATTCTCCTTGACGGGAGAATCCTCCTTGCGTTGCAGCTGTAGCAACAGACACTCCTGTAAGGTGCGTGCACCGATGCCTGCAGGGTCGAAGTCCTGAAGTATCTTCAACGCTTCCTTCAGTTCGTCCACCGTCACCTCCATGCCGTAGTTGAAACAAAGTTCGTCCGCAATGGCGGAGAGTTCCTTTCGCAACAGTCCGTCATCGTCCAGCGAACCGATGATGTACTCTATCAGTGTACGTTGCCGTTCGGTGAGGTCGCGTTCGCCCAGCTGTTCCTTCAGCTGCTCGTAGAACGAGGTAGTGTCTGAGAAGGGAATCTCCTCCGCTTGGGTCTCCGGCGAACTGTTGGTCTGCTTCAGCTTATAATCGGGAATGTCGTCTTCGGTGCGGTAGTCGCCCAGGGAGAGGTCTTCGTTGCCGTCCCCTTCGGAAAAGGCGGATTCTTCGTTGCCATCCTCCTCGTTGTCATACGTCTCTTCGTTGGTTCCTTCCTCCGGTTGAGGCGTTCCTTCCTCCAAGGCGGGGTTATCCAACAGTTCGGCTTTCACCCGTTCTTCCAACTCCACGGTTGGCAGTTCCAGCATCTTCACCACCATCACCTGCTGGGGCGAAAGGGTCTGTACCTGTTGCTGCTTTTGTGTCTGATAGTTCCCTTGTTGCATAGCTCTTGCCGCTTAGATAAGATAGTGCAAAGGTAGTAATAATCTTAATAGTTGAAGCTGCTTCCTCCTAAAAACTCTCGGAGTAACGATGTGGGCGGAAGGTCGCGGTCTTGCACAGGGACAAAATATTGTATGAACTTGCGCAGACGGTAAGCCTCGGAGTATGCTTCGGAGTCCTGTGGCACTCGGTTGAGGACTGGCTCCACGAATTCCTTCAGCACGGATAGCTCAAAGAGCAGGGCGGAGTTGAATACGGCATCAGCCTCTTCCTGGTAAGGGAATATCCACTTGTCCTCTCCGGCTCTCACGCTGGGCCAACGCAAGATGGTCTCTTCAGCGGAGTAGCTGCGGTACTTGTAGTCACGGATGATGCGTCGCAACAGTCGGTTGTCCGTTGTGGGGATATAGTTGTGGTTGTCCAACTTGATGCAAGTGAGTGCCGACACGTACACCTTGTATTTACTCTCTGCGGGGATTTGTGGTGTCAACTCCGGGTTCAGCGCATGGATGCCTTCCAATATCAGCACCGTGTTCTTTTTGATGCGCAGATAGTCGCCCTTGAACTCCCGTTTGCCGGTGGCGAAGTTGTAACGTGGCAGCTCCACCTCTTCGCCTCGTAGCAGGGCACTCAGCTGTTGGTTGAAGAGGTTAAGGTCGAGCGCATAGATTGACTCGTAGTCGTAGTTCCCCTTGTCGTCGAGAGGCGTATGTTCACGGTCTACGAAATAGTTGTCGAGCGAGATGGGGTAGGGACGTATGCCGTTCGTCATCAGTTGTATGGAGAGCCGCTTGCTGAACGTGGTCTTTCCCGACGAGGAGGGCCCCGAGATGAGTACCACCTTCACGTTCCCCCGTTTGGTGATGTCATCGGCTATCTGTCCGATACGCTTTTCCTGTAGTGCCTCCGCCACGTGAATCAAGTCGTTGGCGTGTCCCGCCTGAATCGATTCGTTGATGTCGCCCACGGTGCTCACTCCCATTATCTCTTGCCACATCTGGTGCTCTCTGAAAACGTCCATCATCTTCTCCTGTTTCACAATATCCTCCAGCACGTCCGGGTTCTCGCGGTTGGGTATACGCAGCAGGATGCCTTCGTAGTACTTCACGATGTCGAACAGCTTGATGCTGCCCGTGCTGGGCAACAGGCTGCCATAGTAATAGTCCACCGTCTCCCCTAACATATAATAAAAGGTATAGAGTTGGCCGGTCGTCTTCAGAAGCTTGGCCTTGTCGTACATGCCTTTCTTGTTGAACAGTTTCACCGCCTCCTCCGTACGGCACTCCTTGCGGCGGAATGGGATATCCTCCGCGATGATTTCCTTCATCCGGTTGCGGATGGCTGTCACGTCTTCCAACGTAATCTCCCGGCCAATGCGCAGCGTGAAGAAGTATCCCTTGGAGACCGGATGCTGCATCTGTATCTCTCCTTTCGGAAAGAGCTCGTCCACCGCCTTGGCCAAAACGAAGCAGAGCGAGCGCACATAGGTACGCATGCCCGATGCCGAGCGGATGTCGAGAAACTCTACATCCTTGTTGCTGAAGGCTTTATAGGTAAGGCCTTCCACCTTGTTGTTCACCTTGGCGCTCACCGGACCGTAGGGCATGTTCAGTCCAAAGCCATTGTAAATATCCAAAAGAGAACTTCCCTCCCGAAATTCTTTTGATAGATTGATATTTTTGCAATATATTTGTAGCATAATTGAAATATGTATTTCTAACGGTTGAATAATCACTGTTTTTCGAGCGGTTAAGTTACTCGATAAAACAATAAGTTCTCAATAAACGGATAAGAATTAATAGATGGACTATTCTTTTTATGATTTTTTAAAGCTGCTTGGTTCGCTGGCTTTGTTCTTGTATGGAATGAAGATAATGAGTGAGGGATTGCAGAAGTTTGCCGGCGACCGGCTACGGAAAATCCTGACAGCAATGACCACCAATAGGGTAACCGGAGTATTGACCGGCGTTCTGATAACCGCCTTGATACAATCCTCCTCGGCAACTACCGTAATGGTGGTCAGTTTTGTGAATGCGGGTTTGTTGACCTTGGCGCAGTCCATAGGTGTCATCATGGGTGCCAACATCGGTACTACAGTCACCGCTTGGGTCATTTCGGCTTTGGGCTTTCAGATTGACATCGCTTCGCTGGCTCTCCCCTTGTTGGCGTTTGGCATTCCGCTTCTGTTTTCGCAAAAGAGTTCCCGTAAGTCGATAGGCGAGTTCATCTTTGGTTTCTCGTTCCTGTTTATGGGATTGTCTATGCTCAACGCCAATGCGCCGGACTTGGGAAAGAATCCCGAGATGCTGGCTTTCGTACAGAACTACACGGATATGGGTTACTTTTCCATTATTCTGTTTGTGATTATCGGTACCATACTGACGATGATTGTTCAGGCATCGGCGGCCACCATGGCTATCACGTTGATTATGTGCGCCAATGGGTGGATTAGCTTCGAACTGGGTGCGGCGTTGGTACTGGGCGAGAACATCGGAACGACCATCACGGCCAACTTGGCGGCCCTCACGGGTAATACACAGGCCAAACGGGCGGCGTTGGCTCACTTGGTGTTCAATGTGTTCGGCGTCATCTGGGTGCTGTGCGCCTTCAAGCCCTTCACGGGTGGCGTGTCCTGGTTCGTGGAAAGCGTCATGCATCTTGGAAATTCGGCAGCGGCTGTGCCCTATATGCTTTCAGCGTTCCATACTTCGTTCAATGTATGCAATGTGCTGATACTGATTTGGTTCGTACCGTTTATTGAACGCACTGTCTGTGCCATTATACCGCAAAAGGAGCAGGATGAAGAGTACCGTCTGCGTTTCATCTCGGGCGGTCTGCTCTCTACGGCCGAGCTTTCCATCGTGCAGGCCCGCAAGGAGATTAGCTTGTTTGCCGAACGTTGCCAGCGGATGTTCCACATGGTGGATACGCTGCTCCATACCAAGAACGAGAATGACTTTACCAAGATATTCAGTCGCATAGAGAAGTATGAGAACATCAGCGACAATATGGAAGTGGAGATAGCCAATTACCTCAACCGGGTGTCCGACGGACGGCTTAGCTCGGAGAGTAAGTTGCAGATACGATCCATGTTGCGTGAGGTAACGGAGCTGGAGAGCATTGGCGATAGCTGCTACAACCTGGCACGTACGGTGAACCGCAAGTTCCGCGACAACATCGACTTCACCCCCAAGCAGTATGAGCACATCCGCCAGATGTTCCAGTTTACCGATGACGCGCTGATGCAGATGATAAAGATTCTGGACGACGAGAACCACAGCGTGGATGTGAACCGTACCTTCAACATCGAGAATGAAATCAACAACTACCGCAATCAGCTGAAGAACCAGAATGTGCTGGACGTGAACAACAAGGAGTACAGCTACCAGATGGGAGTCCACTACATGGACATCATTGGCGAATGCGAAAAGTTGGGCGACTATGTGGTCAATGTGGTAGAGGCTTGCACGGACATCAAGGAAAAGAAAGCGTGACGAAACCGCACGCGGGTGCGGCTCTCTACGCTTTCAACAGAATCTCCTTCAGCGTCTCCATGCCCTTGGAGGCGGTCTGTTGGATGACGTGAATCGGGTGGTTGACGTAGGTCTTCACCTCCTTCGGGTCTATCAGGTAAACCTCGGCTCGGGGCGAAACGTAGTTTATCAACCCCGCCGCCGGGTAGACCACCAACGACGTGCCGATGACCACAAAGATGTCCGCTTGTTCCACGTAGCTGACGGCGGTCTCTATCATGGGTACCGCCTCGTTGAACCAGACGATGAATGGCCGTAACTGTGAACCGTCGGCGGCCAAGTCGCCCATCTTCACCTCATAGCTCTCCGGTGTCAGTTCCTTGATGTATTTCGGGTTGTTGGGCTGCCGGCTTGAGGTCACCTTCGTCAGCTCGCCATGCAGGTGAATGACGTTCGTGCTTCCGGCGCGTTCGTGCAGGTTGTCCACGTTCTGTGTAATCACTGTCACGTCGAAATGTTTCTCCAGCTCCGCTATGATGCGGTGCCCTCCGTTTGGCTCCACGGTGAGGAGTTTCTTGCGCAGGCCATTGTAAAAGTTGGTCACTAACTCCGGATTGCGCGCATACCCCTCGGGCGTGGCTACCTGCTCCACGGGATACTCGTCCCATAGGCCACCGGCATCCCTGAATGTGCTGATGCCGCTCTCTGCGCTGATGCCTGCTCCCGACAATACGACTAATTTCTTCATACTGCTATTGAATCTGTTTGTTTATCTATGTTAGAGCCTCTTCTGCGGTACGACTCTATTCGCAAAAATACTAAAAAAAGGAAGCGGGAGTCATGCCGTTACAATAAAAAAGCTAACTTTGCAACATTTTACGAGCCGCTATGGCCAGACGGTGTGGCGGCAGTGCTTACAACGATATAATTTTAAACGGATAATATGGACAAATTCAGTTATTCCATTGGCTTGGGCATCGGCCAGAACCTGTTGGGAATGGGAGCCCGTGATTTGAATGTAGAAGATTTCGCACAGGCGATAAAGGATGTGCTTGAGGGCAATCCCACGGCTATTTCTCACAACGAGGCTCGACAGATTGTCAACGAGTACTTCGAGAAGTTCGAGGCCGAAGTGAATGCGGCAAACCAGGAAAAGGGAAAGAAGTTCCTTGAAGAGAACGGTAAGAAGGCGAATGTGGTGACACTGCCCAGCGGCTTGCAGTATGAAGTGCTGAAAGAGGGCAACGGCAAGAAACCCAAAGCCACCGACCGTGTGAAATGCCATTACGAAGGCACTCTGATTGACGGCACGTTGTTCGATAGCTCCATTAAGCGTGGCGAACCCGCCGTATTTGGCGTGAACCAGGTGATAGCAGGTTGGGTAGAGGCTCTGCAGCTGATGAGCGAAGGCTCCAAGTGGCGTCTCTTCATCCCCTCTGAACTGGCGTATGGCGCGAACGGTGCCGGAGAGATGATTCCGCCTCACAGCACGCTTGTTTTTGAAGTGGAGCTGATACAAATCGTTTAATCATACATTAATATAAAAGTTACAAAATGAAAAAGTTTGGTATTTTTATGGTGGCCGCTGTGGCTGTAGGCATGGCATCATGCACGGCACAGGCTCCCAAAGCGGATTTGAAATCCGATCTTGATTCATTGTCTTACACCTTGGGACTTTCCCAAACAAGTGGATTGAAGCCTTATTTGGTAAACAGACTCGGGGTGGACACCACTTACATGGCCGATTTCGTTAGCGGACTGAAGGATGGCGCGAAGAGTGGCGAGAGCGAGAAGAAGAACGCTTACTACGCAGGTATCCAGATTGGTCAGCAGGTAAGCCAGATGATTAAGAATATCAATAGCGACCTCTTTGGCAATGATTCTACCAAGACTATCAACGTTAATAACTTCATGGCAGGCTTCATCGCCGGAACGCTGGAGAAGGGCACGCTCATGACGATGAACGAGGCTCAGGCTTACGCTCAGGCAAACATTGACGTTTACAAGGAAAAGGCTCTGGAGGAGAGATTCGCTGAGAACAAAGCTGCCGGTGAGAAGTTCCTGGCTGAGAACAAGGCGAAAGACAGCATCCAGGTAACCGCAAGCGGTCTGCAGTACAAAGTCTTGGTTCAGGGTACTGGAGCGGTTCCCGCCGACTCGTCTGTTGTGCAGGTGAACTATACGGGTCGCCTTATCGACGGTACCAAGTTCGACAGCAACGCCGACCGTAAGGACAAGGACGGAAAGGTGCAGCCTGCCGAGTTCCCTGTAAAGGCTGTCATCAAAGGATGGACGGAAGCCCTGACTTTGATGTCTGTCGGTTCCAAGTGGATGCTCTACATCCCGCAGGAACTTGCCTATGGCTCAAGAGAGGCCGGTGTAATCAAACCGTTCTCCGCACTCGTGTTCGAGGTTGAGCTGGTTGGTATCAAGGGTAAGAAATAATGGACTGAACGGCTATAGCCGTTACGCGTAAAAAACAGGCGCGGATGGAGGTGTAACCTTGTGGGGTTTCCTCCATCCGCGCTTTCGTGTTTGAACAAGGTGGAAATGGTGTCAATGCGCATGAATCGTCAAGAATATGTCGTACAACAGACGTTTTAACGACAAAATGTACTTCCCAAGCAAATATTTTTAGAGAAAAGTAGGTCAAGACAAAAAAACAACTATCTTTGCCTAACAATTTGCTAATTACATACTCATATCACAAATCTTATATTATGGAGAAAATAGACAAATTAGACAAGAAGATTCTCGAAATCATCTCGCAGAATGCACGTATCCCGTTTAAGGACGTAGCTGCGGAGTGTGGTGTTTCGCGTGCCGCCATCCATCAACGCGTTCAACGCCTGATTGACATGGGAGTCATTGTAGGCTCTGGCTATCACGTGAATCCCAAGAGCCTTGGATACAGCACTTGTACCTATGTGGGAATCAAGCTCGAAAAGGGCTCCATGTACAAGGATGTCGTACAGGAACTGGTGAAGATTCCTGAAATAATAGAGTGCCATTTCACTACCGGACCCTATACGATGTTGGCAAAGCTTTATGCCCGTGACAATGAACACTTGATGGAACTGCTGAACCGGAAGATGCAGGAGATTCCTGGTGTGACCGCCACCGAGACACTGATTTCGTTGGATCAGAGCATCAAGAAAGAAATCCCTATCAGCGATAAATAACGGGTGTCTGTGGCAGAGGAACTTTGTTTTTCAGGACTGGTCATCGGCATTTGCACGTTCTTGATTATCGGCTTCTTCCACCCCGTGGTGGTGAAGTGTGAGTACTACTTCGGGACGAAGTGTTGGTGGGTGTTCTTGTTGTTGGGCGTGGCCGGTGTCGTCGGCTCGCTCTTGGTGAAGCAGATTCTGTGGTCTTCCCTGTTGGGCGTGTTTGCCTTCTCATCGTTTTGGACCATCAAGGAAATCTTCGAACAAGAGGAGCGGGTGCGCAAAGGCTGGTTTCCCAAGAACCCTAAACGTAAATACAGGTTTTGATAAGCCCGTGGCAGTCCGTCGGAACTTATGGGGACATGAGGTTTGCGGACTGTGGGGATGTAAAGCAGGTCGAACGGATGAACCCTTGTTTTGATATACAGAAAGACTATGAGGCTATGCATGCCTCATATCCAGGATATAAGAAATTGCCCGTCATTGGAGTTACCGCAAACTTCAGTGACGGGAATTGTTGTTTGGCGGATGGCTATTGCACCTCCATCCTGAAGGCTGGCGGCGTGCCGTTGATAATTCCTCCCTACGAAGAGAAGGATGCGTTGCTCAACACGCTGAACCTGCTCGACGGCATTCTGTTGACGGGCGGTGGGGACATCAATCCTCTCTTCCTCGATGAGGAACCGGTGAATGCGCTGCATAGCATCAACTACCGACGTGACCGGCAAGAACTGCTCCTCATGCGTTTGGCGGCTGACCGACAGATTCCTGTCTTGGGTATTTGCCGCGGCATTCAGGTGATGATGGCGGCCCTCGGCGGAAAACTCTATCAGGATATCTACACGCAGAGCGGCATCGAACCCTTCAAACATGACCAACAACTGGACCGCTCCGTGCCCTCGCATACGGTGCGCATCGAACCCGATACCGTACTGCACGACCTGTTCCGTACAGACCAACTGGCGGTTAACTCTTTCCACCATCAGGCCGTGAAGGAGGCTGCTCCCGGATTCCGTGTCTGCGCCACGGCAGCCGATGGCATCATCGAGGCGGTGGAATCCACCGAATACAAGTCGATGATTGGCGTGCAATGGCATCCCGAGTGTATGATACTGCGTGGCGACGAGAGCATGATGCCCCTCTTCAGGTGGCTCATCCACGAAGCCGTGTCGTTCGCTCAGGCGCGTACGTTGCACCACCGCATCCTTACCCTCGATTCTCATTGCGACACGCCCATGTTCTTCGGACAGAACATTCAGTTCCACACCCGCGACCCCAAGATATTGGTAGACCTGCACAAGATGGCAGAAGGTCACTTGGACGCTACCATTATGGTGGCTTATCTCAAGCAACAGGAACGTACCGATGAGGCGTTGTTGGCGGCAACCGCCAAGGCCGACCGCATCCTCAACGGGATAGAGGAGATGGTGCGCAACAACTGCTCCTACGTGGACATCGCCTATACCCCCGATGATATTGTCCGTCTGAAACAGAGCGGAAAGAAATCCATCCTATTGGGTATCGAGAATGGTTACGCCATCGGCAAAGACCTCTCCAACGTGGAACGCTTTCGCAAACGGGGCGTGGTCTACATGACCCTCTGCCACAATGGCGACAATGATGTTTGCGACTCTGCGAAGGGAAATGCCGAACACGGCGGACTGAGCGACTTTGGCCGTCAGGTGGTGAGCGAAATGAACCGGGTAGGTATGATGGTAGACCTCTCGCACGCGTCAGAGAAAAGCTTTTACGATGCGTTGGAGTGCAGCGCCACGCCAATCGTCTGCTCTCACTCATCGTGTAGGGCGCTTTGCAATCATCCGCGCAACCTTACGGACGAACAGATGAAGGCGCTGGCTTGTCGGGGAGGAGTGATGCAGATAACTTTCTACTCCGGTTTTCTGCGTAGCGACCGTCCTGCGACGGTGATGGACGCTATCGAACATATCCACCATGCCGTCAACGTGATGGGCATAGACCATGTAGGCATCGGCACGGACTTCGATGGCGACGGCGGCATCTGTGGCTGCGCTTCGGCTTCGGAGCTGATTAATGTGACGCGCAGACTGCTGGCCGAACGCTATACGGTGGAGGAGATTCAAAAGATATGGGGTGGCAACTTCTTGCGTGTGATGCGTGAGGTGCAGCAAAAAGGAACGGTGAAGTTTGGTTAGAGGAGAAAAGAAAAAACATGAACAATCTTTTTACAGTAATCTTGTGTGCGGCATCCGCCGCACTGTGCATAGCTTCCTGCGGCAGCAGTAAGAAAGAGGTACGCGTGGAGGAGAAAGCCTCCGTGGTGAAAGTCCCCGCTTTCGACGGAGACAGTGCCTACCGGTATGTGAAACGTCAGGTGGATTTCGGTCCCCGTCTGTTGGGTTCGCAAGCCCATAAGGCTTGTGCGGACTATCTGAGCACCACCCTCCAGGCGTTCGGTGCGAAAGTCTATCGGCAGTCATTCGACGCGACTCTCTATGACGGAACAACCTATAAAGCGGAGAACATCATTGGCGCGTTCAATCCGGACGCACGCAAGCGCGTGATGCTCTGCTCGCATTGGGACAGTCGCCCTTGGGCGGACAACGACCCGAACCCGAAGAATCATCACACTCCGATATTGGGTGCCAATGACGGTGCCAGTGGAGTGGGGGTGCTGCTTGAGATGGCGCGCCACTTCAGTCGGCAAATGCCGGCGGTAGGTGTGGACATCATCTTCTTCGATGCGGAAGACTATGGAGTCCCGCAGTTCGAGGACCGTCACGATGAAGACTCGTGGTGCTTGGGCTCCCAGTATTGGAGCCGCATTCCGCATGTGGGCAACTACAATGCGCGCTTCGCTGTTCTGCTCGACATGGTGGGCGGCAAGGGTGCGACCTTCCTTCACGAAGGATTCTCCAAGGAGTATGCCGGTGCTGTGGTGAAGAAGATCTGGGCGAAGGCGGAGGCCTTGGGCTTTGGCTCCTATTTCCAAAACCGTGCGGGAGGATACGTCACCGATGACCACCTCCCCGTGAACCGTATCGCGAAGATACCCTGTGTGGACATCATCAACAATGACGAGAACAGCGAGCTCTCTGGCTTTGGAGACTTTTGGCACACGGTGAACGACAATATGGACATTATCGACAAACAAACCCTTCAGGTGGTGGGGCAGACCCTCATGGAGGTGTTGTATAACGAAAAATAATTATGGCAACAATTAATGAACTACAGGATGAAGTCATTGCGGAGTTCAGTGACTTCGACGATTGGATGGACCGCTATCAGTTGCTCATCGATTTGGGCGGCGAGCAGGAATCCCTCCCCACGGAATACAAAACGGAACAGAATCTGATAGATGGTTGTCAGAGCCGGGTATGGCTACAGGCGGACTTGGTAGACGGAAAGGTGCTTTATCGGGCGGAGAGCGACGCTCTCATCGTGAAGGGCATCATCGCACTGCTCATAAGAGTCTTGTCCGGCCACACGCCTGATGAGATTATCGATGCCGAACTCTATTTCATCGAACGGATAGGGTTGAAGGAACATCTCTCGCCCACGCGCAGCAACGGTCTGCTGGCGATGGTAAAACAGATGCGGCTCTACGCTCTGGCATTCAAGGCCAAAGGGAATTGAGCCCGAACCTTTACGCAGGAAGCTCCTGATGAACCAACTCATCAGGAGCTTCCTGCGTTTCTGTAACTCTCATGTTGTCAAGTCTTCTCTTGGGACAATATTTCAAGAAACTTTTGAATATTTACAACGATAATTTTAGGAAAGGTTATCTCATCCAATACCTTGAAGTGCGCATCATTGCTCACAATACAATTTGCTCCAATTGTAAAAGCGCAATCCACAAACTTATTGTCATCCTCATCAGCTTGAATGAGGTGCATTTTATAGTAAGGCGTGACGAACTTCACATTCTTTTGACTGAGAATGACCGAAATCACGTTAGATGCAATTGTTGGACTAGTCTTCAGAGTTAAGACTTCCAGGTATTCTTCAATTATCTCATTCGTCACACATAAAATAAATCTTCCTTTCAGGAAGTCAGTCCAGATTCTTCGATATGGACTGATTCTTGGCAGGCTCATTAACAAGCAATTTGTATCGAGGACAATCTTTCTCATTTGGACGAAATGCGCAAGTGTTCCTTACCCCACTCCTCTATGGTATCAAGAGTAATGGTACCGTTGTCACACAAAGCGTCCATTTCTTCATCAATCCGCTTTGCGAAATATTGGGAGATAGCATCTTCCAAACTCTCCAATTCTTGTGGGGTCTTGATAAAAGACATCATGTGAAGTATCCTCATCTGGGCAGAATTAAAAACGGTCTGTTCCATATTATCTCCTCTTTTTCAATGATTACTACTGCAAAGATAATGGAAATCAGCAGCAAATTAATAAGTTTGCTTGATTATTTTGCTGAGATAAAGATCCTGTAATTGTAGCGTGGAACATTACTTGTGCGTCTCCACAATGTGGGTGGGAGGCAGCTCGGCGTTGCGACGCGCCACTTGCTCCACTACATTGGCTGCCAGCTGCGCAAAGGCTTGCCCCGTGATGCTCTGCTCGTCGAGCGCCACCGGTTGTCCGTTGTCACCTCCTTCGCAGATGCTCTGCACGATAGGAATCTGCCCCAACAACGGTACATGCATCTCCTCGGCGAGGCGTTTGGCTCCCTCCTTGCCAAAGAGGTAATATTTGTTTTGCGGCAGTTCGGCCGGCGTGAACCATGCCATGTTCTCCACCAGTCCGAGGATGGGCACATTCACCTTGTCGTTGGTGAACATGTTGATACCTTTGCGTGCGTCCGCCAACGCCACCTCCTGTGGGGTGCTGACCACCACAGCCCCGGTGAGTGCCAAGGTCTGCACGATGGTGAGGTGGATGTCGCTCGTGCCGGGAGGCAGGTCGATAAGGAAATAGTCCAGGTCGCCCCAGGCCGCGTCACCGATTAGCTGCTTCAAGGCGTTGCTCGCCATGCCGCCACGCCATAGCGTGGCCTGTTCCGGGTCTACAAAGAACCCGATGGAGAGCAGTTTCACTCCGTATTTCTCTACGGGGACTATCAGGTCGCGCCCTTCGACGGACTCGGCATAGGGACGGGCATCCTCCACTTGGAACATCTTGGGCATGGACGGGCCGAAGATGTCGGCATCCAACAGCCCCACCTTGTATCCCTGTTTGGCCAATGCCACGGCTAAGTTGGCGGTCACGGTGGATTTGCCTACGCCTCCCTTGCCGGAAGAAACCGCGATGATGTTCTTTACGTCGGGCAACAGTTTACCCACTTCGGGTCGTGCCTGTTGGATGGTCTTCACGCTGATGTTCCCCTGTATCTCCACCTCTTTGCCTACGTAAGTCAGAATGGCCGTCTCGGCGGCTTTCACTACCGACTTGAGGAAAGGGTCTGTGGGCTTCTCGAAGATGAGCGAGAAGGAAACCTTGTTGCCGTCGATGCGGATGTTATCCTCCACCATCCCGGCCTCCACGATGTTTTTACCCGTCCCTGGGTAGCGCACGGTGGCGAGTGCGTCCAATATCAGTTTGGGATATATTGTCATAGCTGTCTGTTGATTAGTCGTTATTTACTCGTTTGCGACCCGCTCCGCTTGCTGCGGTTGTAGCTGCGGTAGTCGTCCAGGTCTATCTCCACGTCCGGTTCCGTGAGTTCCCCCTCTTGAGGCAAGCGGAACTTGAGGTACTTGATGGAGAGCCCGCGGTCTAACCACTGCTGTTCGTAATAGGTCTGTATACCTAAAATCTTGTCCACCAACCCCGAATGGTAGAGGTCTTCCGTTTGGAACTCCACGGGCAGACGGTTCTTCTTCACCATGTAATCCGTGTAGGTGTACATGAAGTTGCTGTCCGTCTTCAGGTGTACCAGTCCGTTGGGCTGCAAGAAGTTGCGGTAGCGGTTCATGAAATAGGTCGAGGTCAGTCGTTTGGTGGCTTTCTTCATCTGTGGGTCGGAGAAGGTGAGCCATATCTCGCTCACTTCGTCCTTGCCGAAGAAGCGGTCGATAATCTCGATGTTGGTGCGCAGGAAGGCCACGTTGGTAAGTCCTTCGTTGAGCGATTCGGTGGCTCCGCTCCACATGCGCGCTCCCTTGATGTCCACCCCAATAAAGTTCTTGTCCGGGAACAGGCGTGCCAGCCCCACCGTATATTCGCCGCGTCCGCAGCCTAGCTCCAGTACGATGGGGTTTTCGTTGTGGAAGAACGTCTTGTTCCACGCGCCTTTCATCCCGAAGGGGACATTGTCCACCACGGAGAAGGGGTATTCAAACACGTGAGGGTAGTCGCGCATATCCGCGAACTTCGCCAGTTTACCTTTCGTCATGCGATTCTGTTTCTATGTATAAATAGGTATAGGAATTGTGGAAAAGAAAGGAGCGTCCCACACCTCGTCAGCGATGGAACGCCCCTTTGACCAGTCAGTTATCTTGTCATGCCGGAGTCTCGACCGATTGCATGGTCGCTTGTCCCTCGAACTCCGCCTTACGCTCCTCGTAGAAGTGAGCCTGGGCTGAAAGCATGTACGGATAAAGCCATAACAGACCGATGCCGAGTGTAACGATGCAGAGTAACGCCCAGCCGATGAAGGTCAGGTGGAGGTAGAAGAGGTCGAACTTGTGACCTTTCATCATTGCCATACTGCGTTCGATGGCGGCATTGTTCTTCAGCTCCGGATGGTCGCGCAAGATATAGTCGGTCATTGCGTAAGAATACTGCTTGATAACTCCCGGGATTATGAGCAACAGATACCAGAGAAAGGTGTAGATGCCCTTCAGTAGCAGTGTTCCGAGGATGCGGGTGTAATCGTTGAACCCGACGAAAATCTGCCCTACTTTATATTCCTTGTTCTCTCGGATGTTATCCAAAAAGGCTACCATGAAACCGTAAGCCATGGGCAGTAACAGAAGAACCGCTATTGCACCCAGATGCAAGTCTTTATTAACAAAATCGAGGCAAGACACAACGAACATGATTGCTTCGTAGACCAATGTCATGATGACCGCACCGCCCCATCTGTTGGAGAGTGAAGCCCGGGCTGCTGCCCTGTACTCTTTCGCACTTTTCATATTATCTATAGTTTGTTAGTGTATAATACCCGTAAATCAATCCAGCACGGTCACCCATCCGTGCACGTCAGGCTCGTCGCCATACTGAATGGCGCGCAGCTTGTTGTAGAGCTTCGTGCAGACAGGCCCCGGCTTGCCGTCCTTGGCGATGACGTACGACTTTTTGTTCTCCAGGTCGTCGATGCGCTCGATAGGACTGATGACAGCCGCCGTTCCACAGGCTCCGGCCTCTTCGAACGTGGTCAGCTCCTCTTCGGGAACCGGACGTACCTCCACGGTCATGCCCAGGTCCTTGGCCAGCTGCATCAGGCTCTTGTTGGTGATGGACGGCAGGATGGAAGTGGATTTCGGTGTGATGTAAGTGTTGTTCTTGATGCCGAAGAAGTTGGCAGCACCACACTCGTCGATGTATTTCTTCTCCTTGGCATCGAGGTAGAACTCGCAAGAGTAGCCCAAGTCATGAGCCATCTTGTTGGCACGGAGGCTGGCGGCGTAGTTTCCGCCCACCTTATAGATGCCGGTACCCAGAGGGGCTGAACGGTCAAACTCACGGATAATCACGTACGGGTTGGTAGCGAAACCTCCCTTGAAGTAAGGGCCTACCGGAGTGACGAAAATCAGGAACATATACTCGTTGGCAGGGTGAACTCCGACCTGTGCCCCCGTACCGATCAGCAACGGGCGGATGTAGAGCGAAGCGCCACTCTCGTAGGGCGGGATGAAACGCTCGTTCATCTTCACCACTTTCTTCACCATCTCGCAGAAACGCTCGGTGGACAACTCCGGCATCAGGATGCCGCGGCAAGTGCTCTGCAAACGCTCCGCATTGGCTTCCATGCGGAAGATGCGGATTTTGCCATCCTTGCAACGATAGGCTTTCAGACCCTCGAAAGCCTCCTGTCCGTAGTGGAGGCACGTAGCCGCCATGTGCAGGTTAATATATTCGGAAGAAGAGACCTCTATCTCTCCCCATTTCCCGTCCCGGTAGCAACAACGTACGTTGTAGTCTGTCTGCATGTAGCCAAACGACAGATTGGACCAATCAATCTCTTTCATACTTATATCAGTTTACAATTATTCATTTGTGAAGCAAAAATAGGCAAAAGTTCAATAACATTCCATCATTTCAAGAGTTATTTTACTGAGCGTCCGCAAAAGAGCGGAACAGTCTGTGCCTGAAGCTATGCTTCGGTGTCCGCTTTCAGCAACTCCTTTATTTCGGTGTCCACCTCGAACAGCCGTTTCTTGCAGGTTTCTATCAGCCGTTTCGCTTCTTTCAGGCTCTCGCTCAGCCGGTCGATGTCCAACTCTCCGCTCTCTACCTGTTCCACGATGGCTTCCAGCCGTTTCATGGACTCTTCGTACGATTCTTTCTTTGCCGCCATATCTTTTACTCTTTCTATTTCTTGACTATACTCTTTACTTTTCCCTTGGCCAGACGGGTCTCCAGTTCGTCGCCCTCCTTCAGTAGGGTAGCGTCCGTCACCGCCTTGCCGTTGTGCAACGTGATGCTGTATCCTCGCTTCAACAGCAGCTCCGGCGACGCGTGCTTGACGGTCTGTTCCATCAGTTCCAGGTTGTGCCGCTCTTGGGCGACTCGTAACCGGCAAGCCTGTGTCAGGCGCAACCAGAGCGAGGCCGTGCGTTGCTCCTCGTGCAGCTTGCGCAAGGCGAAGAGTGACGACAACTTGCCCGACAGCTGTTCCGTCCTCCGTCGCTCTTCGTGTAGCCGGTTTGTTACGGTCGTCTCCATGCCGCTCTGTAATGTCGCCAGACAGGAGGCGGTAGCCTGCACCGTGCTTATCAGATATTCCGCCGCCGCCGTGGGGGTCTTCACCCGGGTGTGCGCCACGCAGTCGATGACCGTGTCGTCGCGTTCGTGCCCGATGCCGGTGATGATAGGCAACGGGAACTGGGCGCAGTTGGCCGCCAACAAGTACGAGTCGAAACAGGAGAGGTCCGACGTGGCTCCTCCTCCGCGGATAATCACCACCGCGTCCCACTGTTCCGCTTCACCGAAGATGCGGTTCAGCGCCTCGATGATGGAATCTTCTGCCCGGTCGCCCTGCATCAGGGCCTGGAACAGTTTCACGTAGAAGACAAACCCCTGCGGGTTGCCGAACAACTGGTTGCGGAAATCGCCGTAACCGGCAGCCGTGGCGGAAGAGATGACGGCGATGCGTTGGGGCAACGGGGGCATCCGCAACTCCTTGTTCAGGGTCAGTACACCCTCCTCCTCCAACTGCCGGAGTATCTCCCTGCGCTGGCGCGCCATGTCGCCGATGGTGTAGGTGGGGTCGATGTCCCTCACCGTGAGCGAATAACCGTACAGCTCGTGGAAGTCCACCTTGACGCATACCGACACCTTGATGCCGGAGGCGAACGGCCGTCCCGTCTCCTCCTCAAAGTAGGGCTTCAGCATGCGGTAGACATTGGCCCAGATTACTCCGTGCGCCCGTGCTATCGGCGTGTTGCCCCTGCCGTCCTTCTCGATGAACTCCAAGTAACAGTGTCCGTTGGCGTTGGTGCGCACGTCGCTCAGTTCGGCATGAATCCATACCTCATCCTGAAAGCCCTGTTCCAACTGGTGCCGTACCTGTTGGTTCAGCTCGTAGAGCGATATCACTTCCGTCTGCATGCTTGTTGTCCCTTCTTCCTTTAGGATGGAAAGTACTCCCCGATTAGCCTGTCCGAGGGGCTTTCACCTATCTTAACAGGCAAAGGTAATGAATCGCCGCTATATAATTCGTATCTTTGCGCCCAAATTTCAAGGATATGCAGGAAACATCGAAAAAACTCGTAGCGACGGAGCTCGGAACGGAGAAAATAAGAAAGCTACTTGTCAAATATGCCGTGCCGGCTATCATCGCCATGACGGCTTCTTCACTCTACAACATTATCGACAGCATCTTCATCGGACAGGGCGTGGGAGCCATGGCGATTTCGGGACTGGCCATCACCTTTCCGCTGATGAACCTTACCGCAGCGTTCGGCTCTTTGGTGGGTGTGGGCGCGTCCACGCTAATCTCCGTCCGCCTTGGACAGAAAGATTACGAAACCGCCCAACGCATTCTCGGTAATGTGGTGACGATGAACATCATCATCGGATTGGTACTCGGGTTCATCACCTTGCTGGTACTCGACCCCATCCTCTACTTCTTTGGGGCGAGCGAAGCCACCATCCCCTATGCGCGCGATTTCATGGTTGTCATCCTGCTCGGTAACGTGGTGACGCACATGTATCTGGGACTGAACGCCATTCTTCGCTCCGCCGGACACCCCCGCGAAGCCATGATGGCTACCATCACTACGGTGTTGGTGAACGTGGTGTTGGCTCCCATCTTCATTTACGCTTTCCGGTGGGGCATCCGTGGTGCCGCGCTGGCCACCGTGTTGGCACAGATTGTCGCCTTGCTGTGGCAGCTCCGTTTGATGAGCAACAAGGAAGAACTGCTCCATCTGAGGCGAGGCATCTATCGGCTGAAGCGGAGAATCGTCGTGGACTCGCTCAGTATCGGCATGTCCCCCTTCTTGATGAACCTGGCGGCCTGCCTTATCGTCATCCTCATCAACAAGGGGCTCAAGGAGTATGGCGGCGACTTTGCCATTGGTGCCTATGGCATCGTCAACCGTGTGGTCTTCGTCTTCGTGATGGTGGTTATCGGACTGAACCAGGGCATGCAGCCCATTGCCGGATATAACTTCGGCGCGCGGCAGTACGACCGTGTGCAGCGTGTGGTGAAACTTACCATGATAGGCGCTACGATGGTGACGACATTAGGATTTCTCATTGGCGAGTTTTGCCCGGTGTTGGTGGCTTCGGCGTTCACTACAGACCATCATCTGATAGAACTCTCCGCGGAGGGTATGCGCATCGTGGTCGCCGTGTTCCCCATAGTGGGTCTGCAGATGGTGATAACCAACTTCTTCCAGAGCATCGGCTTGGCCAACAAGGCCATATTCCTCTCGCTCACGCGTCAGCTGCTCTTTCTGCTTCCCTGTCTGTTGGTGTTGCCCTCGCTCATGCAACAGTGGGTGGGCGACGGAGCCTTGGGCGTGTGGTGCAGCATGCCTTTCTCGGACTTCCTCTCCACGGTAGTGGCGGTGGTGATGTATCGCACCCAACTGAGAAAATTCAAGGTGTTGGCTTGACAAACGGGAAATAATCTCTATATTTGCGTGCATAATCGGTAAAACACAGCGTTATGAAAGACGAAAAGTTCATTATCAATATAGGCCGGCAGTTGGGCAGTGGCGGCAAAGCCATCGGAAAACGGTTGTCGGAGATTTACGGCATCGCCATTTATGACAAGACCTTGTTGAAGTTGGCCTCTCAGGAGAGCGGCTTCTGCCAGGAGTTCTTCGAGAAGGCTGATGAGAAAGCCTCGCATAGCTTTGTCCACTCGTTGGTGGGTAGCTTGCGCGCTCCGTTTGTGGGCAACGGGTCTATCTACGACAACTATCTGAGCAACGATGCGCTGTTCAAGATTCAGAGCGATGTCATCCGTGGTCTTGCGGAGAAAGAGAGCTGCATCTTCGTGGGCCGTTGCGCGGACTACATCTTGCGCGACAATCCCCGTTGCGTGAATATCTTTATCAGTGCCGACCGTGCCGACCGTATCCGTCGCATCTGCGCCACCCAGAACGTGAGTGAGGCTGAGGCCGCCTCTCTGATGGAGAGTGCCGACCGCAAGCGTGCCGCTTACTACAACTACTACAGTTGCAACACGTGGGGGGCTGCCGCCACCTATCACCTCTGCGTCAACTCGTCCGTAATGGGTGAGGAGGGTACTACCCAATACATCAAGGAGTTTATCGACAAGAAGATCGGCATGGAGTGACTCCGGTTCTCCTGGTTCTAACCTTAAAAAGTCAACGCACGCAGTCACGGTTTCAAACGAGACTGTACCTCATTGGGCATCGAGACTATACCTCGTTTTTTGGGTGACTTAGTACAGATTTACTTTACACCGTTTTAACACTTTAAAAAGTAAAGAAAT
>CAVJRQ010000022.1:0-16178 GCA_963652075.1 Acutalibacteraceae bacterium | reverse complement strand
TACGTTGGCTCACGTAAGTACTTACGTTGGCAGATGCGACCGCTTGCTTTATAAACCCCATAGACGGGCAATGAGGAGTGATAGGAGGAGTATTGCGTAAGACTTTTGAGAGTTTTTTAGCAAATATTTGCCGAAAAGCTTGTTTGAGACAAATTAATTCATTTCTTTTGCATCAATACTAAGGAATAAAGGTGGTTATATACAGAGAGAAATGATTGAAAGTAATGTCCGCTTCCGGTAAAAGTTGGCAAAAAAGTACGTAAGGCTGTGTTCCAAGAGTATCTTTTAGATATTGGAGTACAGCCTTTGTCGTCTCCTCGGGTCTCTATTGCGCCAAAAAAAGTTTGGACGAGAAACGTATTTGATGACTTTTGTCTACCTTTGTGCGGTTTTTTAAGCATGTCATAATATGTTTCACAGAAAAACAAACAACTGGAAAGTTCCCAAGGGTGCGGAACTGACCGAACTTGACAAGAAAGTTCTCTACTATCAAAATAGAGGCTGCCTGGTGCCTTCACGCAAACTGATAAAGACTCCTGAACAAATAGAGGGCATCCGCAAGAGCGGAGAGGTAAATACCGGAGTGCTGGATTTGGTTGAAAAAGAAATCCATGCCGGCATGAGTACCGAGGAGATAGACAAACTGGTGTATGACTACACGGTGTCGCACGGGGCAATCCCGGCACCTCTCAACTATGAAGGTTTTCCCAAAAGCGTCTGTACTTCCATTAACGAAGTAGTGTGCCACGGCATACCGAATGAAGAGGAAATTCTGGAGGAGGGCGACATCGTCAATGTGGATGTGTCGACCATCCTGAACGGATATTTCTCGGATGCCTCCCGCATGTTCATCATCGGGAAGACATCCCCGGAAAAGGAAAAACTGGTGCGTGTGACTAAAGAGTGCCTGGAGATAGGCATGAAGGCGGCGCGCCCCTTTGGCTTTGTGGGCGACATCGGTAATGCCATCGAACAACACGCCAAGAAGAACGGATTCTCGGTGGTGCGGGATTTATGCGGACACGGTGTGGGGCTGGAGTTCCACGAAGACCCCGAGGTGCTTCATTTCGGACGGAAAGGGACGGGCATGCTGCTGGTTCCCGGCATGGTGTTCACCATCGAACCGATGATCAATATGGGCGATTGGCGCGTGTTCATCGACGAGGAAGACGGATGGACCGTGGTGACGGAAGACGAGAAACCTTCGGCTCAGTGGGAACATACATTCTTGATGACGGAGAATGGCTTGGAAATTTTAACGCATTAAAAGGCGGAGAGAATCTCCCAAATGATTATCTTTGCACGGAATATGTAGTTCGCTACGGTATAAGGATTGTATGAGTGCAATTATATTAGGTATAGAATCTTCTTGCGACGATACATCGGCGGCTGTCATCAAGGATGGCATCCTGTTGTCGAACGTTGTAGCGAGCCAGGCTGTACACGAAGCGTATGGAGGGGTGGTGCCGGAACTGGCTTCGCGGGCTCATCAGCAAAATATCGTGCCCGTGGTGCATGAGGCTCTGAAGCGTGCCGGCGTGACGAAGGAACAGCTCAGCGCAATAGCCTTCACGAGAGGTCCCGGGCTGATGGGTTCGTTGCTCGTGGGAGTTTCTTTCGCTAAAGGGTTCTCCTGTTCGTTGGGCATCCCAATGGTGGACGTGAACCACTTGAAGGGACACGTGTTGGCGCATTTCATCCAAACGGCGGACGAAGAGTTCAATCCGCCGACTTTCCCGTTCCTTTGCCTGCTCGTGTCGGGAGGCAATTCACAGATTGTATTGGTAAAGTCGTACGATGAAATGGAAATCTTGGGACAGACCATTGACGATGCGGCGGGAGAAGCCATCGACAAATGCTCCAAAGTGATGGGGTTGGGCTATCCCGGCGGACCGATTATCGACAAGTTGGCACGCCAAGGCAATCCCAAGGCATACACCTTCAGCAAGCCGCATATCCAGGGTTACGACTATAGCTTCAGCGGTTTGAAAACCTCTTTCCTCTATTCATTGCGGAAATGGCTGGAGGAAGACCCTGACTTTATAGAACATCATAAAGAAGACTTGGCGGCATCTCTGGAAGCTACCATCGTAGACATCCTGATGAACAAACTGGTAAGAGCCGCCAAGGATTTGAAGATAAAAGATGTGGCTGTCGCCGGCGGTGTCTCGGCCAACAACGGACTGCGCAACGCGTTCCGTGACTGTGCGAAGCGATACGGCTGGAACGTCTACATCCCCAAATTCAGCTATACCACCGACAACGCCGCTATGATAGCCATTGCCGGATACTATAAATATTTGAACAAACAATTTTGTGCCATGGACTTGCCCGCATACTCGAGGGCTGTCCTTTAATACATTGAGACTATGTCAGTAGAAACAAAAGTTATAAGCAGAGACATCAATGACGCCATGTGGGAAAAGAGCGTCACGTTGGCCACAGCAGAGAGCTGTACGGCCGGTAATGTTGCAGCAGCCATCACCTCAATACCGGGAAGTTCGCACTTCTACAAGGGTGGAGTAGTGTGCTACGCGGACGAAGTGAAGGTGAACCTGTTGCATGTGAACCCCGAGACACTGGCTAACTTCGGCGCAGTGAGTGAAGAGGTCGTAACCGAGATGGTGAAAGGTGCGATGAAAACGTTTAAAACCGACTATGCTATCGCAACGTCCGGCGTGGCTGGACCTGGCGGTGGAACGCCGGAGAAGCCCGTAGGTACCATTTGGTTGGCTGTAGCGGACGCGGAAAATGTTGTCACAAACAAACTGGAAGAAGACCATGGGCGTGAGATAAACATTGCGCGCGCTACATACGCCGCTCTGCAAATGCTGAAGGAACTGGTATCGGACAAAAAAGAGGAAGAAGTTGCGGAAAAATAAATTTATTCTCAAAAACGCTTGTGTGTTAAGAATAAAACCACTAACTTTGCGTCCTGTTTGAGATAAACAAGAAAAATATTAAAAAAACAATAGATAGCAATGTCGAAAATTTGTCAAATTACCGGAAAGAAAGCCATGATTGGCAACAACGTTTCACATTCGAAGAAGAGAACGAAGAGAACGTTCGATGTGAACTTGTTTACTAAAAAATTCTACTATGTAGAGCAGGATTGTTGGATCAGCTTGAAGATTTGCGCCAACGGCTTGCGTGTTATTAATAAGAAAGGTTTGGATGCAGCTCTGACTGAGGCAGTAGCCAAAGGTTATTGCGACTGGAAAAGCATCAAGGTCATTGGTTGAAAATTTGGGAGACTCTGAAATATGGCAAAGAAAACAAAAGGTAATAGAGTGCAGGTAATCCTGGAGTGCACAGAGCACAAGGATAGTGGTATGCCCGGTACTTCTCGTTATATTACTACAAAGAACAGAAAGAACACCACAGAGAGATTGGAACTCAAGAAATACAATCCGATTTTGAAAAGAGTAACAGTTCACAAAGAAATTAAATAATAACAGACCATGGCAAAGAAAACAGTCGCTACCCTTCAAACTGGTAAAGAAGGACGTTCTTATACAAAGGTCATCAAGATGGTGAAGTCTCCGAAGACGGGAGCTTACGTTTTTGATGAACAAATGGTACCGAATGAGAAAGTTCAGGATTTCTTCAAGAAATAATCTTAGAACATTAGATATTTAAAAGTCCTCTTCAATCAAATGAAGGGGACTTTTTTGTATATGACCAATTTATTCTTACCTTTGCATTACTAATAAATTCATAATATGGGATTCTTTGATTTCTTCTCTAAAGATAAAAAAGAGACGTTGGATAAGGGTTTGGCCAAAACGAAAGAAAGCGTTTTCGACAAGATAGCGCGCGCTGTAGCCGGTAAGTCCAAGGTCGATGATGAGGTGTTGGATAACCTCGAAGAGGTGTTGGTGACTTCGGACGTGGGCGTAGAGACGACGCTGAAAATCATTAAAAGGATTGAAGACCGGGCAGCAAAAGACAAATATGTCGGCACGGATGAGCTCAATGAACTGCTGAAACAGGAGATTGCGGCTATGTTGACCGAAAACAATACGACGGACTCTGACTCTTTTGATATTGACACCGAAAAGAAACCGTACGTGATAATGGTAGTGGGCGTGAACGGGGTAGGCAAGACTACAACCATCGGAAAGCTCGCTTACCGGTTCAAGAAGGCGGGTAAAAACGTCTACTTGGGTGCGGCGGACACCTTCCGCGCGGCAGCCGTGGAACAATTGATGATTTGGGGCGATCGCGTGGGAGTGCCCGTGGTGAAGCAAAAGATGGGGGCGGACCCCGCCTCGGTAGCTTTTGACACGCTGAGTTCTGCCGTCACCAACAATGCGGATGTCGTGATTATCGACACGGCCGGTCGACTGCACAACAAAGTGGGTCTGATGAACGAGTTGACGAAGATAAAGAATGTGATGAAGAAGGTCGTACCGCATGCACCCAATGAGGTGTTGCTGGTATTGGACGGCTCTACGGGACAAAACGCCTTTGAGCAAGCCAAACAATTTACGCTTGCCACTGAGGTAACCTCTCTGGCGATAACCAAACTGGACGGCACGGCTAAGGGAGGCGTGGTGCTTGGCATCTCCGACCAATTCAAGATTCCCGTGAAATATATAGGTCTGGGTGAAGGAATGGAAGACTTGCAGCTGTTCAACAAACGCGAGTTCGTTGATTCACTATTTGGCAATACGAAATGAGACGCAATACGGTAGATATTATTACGTTGGGCTGTTCCAAAAACCTGGTGGACTCGGAACGGTTGATACGTCAGTTGGAACTGAACGGTTACAAGGTGAACCATGATCCGGAGAACCCGAAAGGGGAGATTGCCGTCATCAATACTTGTGGCTTTATAGGAGACGCAAAGGAAGAATCCATCAATACGATACTTGAATTCTGCAAGGCGAAGGAAGAGGGCACACTGCGAAAACTCTATGTGATGGGGTGCTTGTCCGAGCGCTATCTGAACGACCTGTTGCAGGAGATCCCTCAAGTGGACAAGTTCTATGGCAAGTTCAACTGGCCGGAGTTGCTTCGGGATTTAGGCAAGACTTACCATCAAGAGCAGGCTTGTGAGCGGTGTCTCACGACTCCTTCTCACTATGCGTATCTGAAAATCTCGGAGGGGTGTGACCGGAATTGCTCTTATTGCGCCATCCCTATCATCACGGGGCATCACGTGTCGCGCCCGATGGAGGAAATCGTCGATGAAGTGAAGGCTTTAGTGGGCAAAGGAGTAAAGGAGTTTCAGATTATTGCCCAAGAGCTTACTTACTATGGAATGGACTTGTACCGGAAACGGATGTTGCCCGAGTTGGTGGAGCGTATATCGGATGTTGAAGGGGTGGAATGGATTCGCCTGCATTACGCCTATCCGGCTCACTTCCCGGAAGAGCTGTTCCGTGTGATGCGTGAGCGGGACAATGTCTGCAAATACATGGACATAGCCTTGCAGCACATCAGCGACAATATGTTGCAGAAGATGCACCGGCACGTGACAAAGGAGGAAACCTACCGGTTGATACAACGTTTCCGCGACGAGGTGCCCGGCATTCATCTGCGTACGACGCTTATGGTGGGACATCCCGGAGAGACGGAAGCGGACTTTGAAGAGCTGAAGGAGTTTGTCCGCAAAGTCCGTTTCGACAGGATGGGTGCGTTCGCTTACTCTGAGGAGGAGGGAACGTATGCGGCAGAACATTACGAGGATGAAATTCCGGATGAAGAGAAGGAGAGACGACTCGGCGAGCTGATGGCTTTGCAGCAAACAATCTCGTCGGAGTTGAGCGAAAAGAAGGTAGGCCAACGGCTCAAGGTCATCATAGACCGTACGGAGGGGGATTATTATATCGGACGCACCGAATATGATTCGCCTGAAGTAGACCCCGAAGTGTTGATACCTTGCCATGAAAAGAAGTTGCGGATAGGGGACTTCTACCAAGTGAAGGTGACGGACGCGGATGATTTCGACCTCTATGCCTCTGTTGTGAGTTGACTTTTGATACCTTAATAACTAATATTTATACTCTTGAATAACCAGAATTACATATCGGAATTGGCGAAAAGGCTGAAGTCTTCGGAAAAAGACACGGCCGCGATGGTGCAGAATGTCATTTCCGTGATGACGGAGCAGTTGCAGGACGGGAAGGTTGTCGCTGTCCACGGCTTTGGCACCTTGGAAGTGAAGAAGAAGATGGAGCGTATTTCCGTCAATCCCGTATCGAAGAAAAGAATTCTTGTCCCCCCCAAGTTGGTCTTGGCATTTAAGCCAAGCAATGTATTGAAAAACAAAATTAAAGGAGTAATCTGATATGGCTGATAAGTTGACGATACAGGAACTCTCGGTGGCATTGGCCGAGAAGAACGGCATAGACCGCAAGGATGCGGAGACTTTCATAAAAGCCATGTTCGACTTGATAGAAGAGTCGTTGGAGAAGGACAAGTATGTGAAGGTGAAAGGTTTTGGCGTGTTCAAACTGATAAGTGTCAACAACCGTGAGAGCGTGAATATCAACACGGGTGAGCGGTTCGAGATACAAGAGCACTACAAGGTTTCCTTCATTCCCGACCCGGTACTCAAAGGCATTATCAACAAGCCTTTTGAGTTTTTTGATTCCGTTGTCTTGAATGACGGAACGGAATTGGAGAACACCGAGGAGGTCGCTGAATACAGTGACAAAGCGGAGGATTCGACGGAAGAAGCCTTGGCGGACGAAGTCTCGGGCGATGAAACGGAAGAACCGTTGACGGGGGAGGATTCTATGGTCGAGGACAAACCTTTGGTCGAAAAAGAACCGTTGGTTGATGTTGAAGACAAACCTGCGGTTGAAGAAAACGAAATAGAGGAATCTCAAGAGACTGAGCAACAACCGGATGAGCCTGTAGAGGATTCAGTAAAACCGGAAGAGGAATCGATAAAGCCTGTAGAGGAACCGATAAAACAGGAAGAGGAGCTTCCCAATGCCGTTGAAGCGTCTGAAGTTCCGATTACCGAACCAACGGAGACTAAGGACGAAGAGGCGAAATCGGGAGATACTCCAACCGCAAAGACTGAAACGGAGAAGAAACCGAAAGGAAAGGGCTCGAAGGGTTGGCTTATTGCCGCATGCTTCGTCATCGGATTGGGTGTCGGTGTATATGCGTTCTATACCTTCCGTAACGGAGAAGACAACCTGACTAAGGTGGCACCGAAACAGGTATCGCCAACGTCTGCGGTAGCGGTGCCGGAAGTCATTAATACGGACACAGTGGCTGAAGCAGATACATTGCAGGTTGCTTTGGTACAAACAGATACGTTGACCAAGAAGGTAGCTGATGTGGAGACAACGCCTGTTGTATCCAAACAAACAACACCTGTTGTATCCCAACCAACAACGCCAGTTGCATCCAAACCCCAATCCGATAATAAGGGGAAATATGCCATTACGGGTCTGAAGTGCAAGCACAAGGTCAAGTCTGGCGAGACGATTCGTAAGATTTCCCTAAAATACTACGGTACAAAGGAATTGAGTCACTACATAGTGGAATACAATAACATCCAGGAACCTGACAAGGTTGGAATAGGAACGGTATTGAAGATTCCCGAACTGAAAGCGGGCGAATAGTTTATTCGGGGGATAGCAAGCGCATTGCTGCGCAAACCGACATATGAAATATTACAAATACTCTTAAAATCTAAGTTTTAAGAGTATTTTTTAGTAAATATTAGATATCCCCATTAACAATAAAATCGTACTTTTGGGCGTTAAATAAGCGGGTAGTTATGTACCTGCATAGAAAGGATAAATAAAACATTAAACTATATAGATTTATGGCAGAAGCAATTGACATTCGCGAATTGAATGAGCGAATTGAAAGACAAAGTGCATTCGTGACAAACTTAATGACCGGTATGGACCAAGTTATCGTAGGACAGAAGCACTTGGTTGAATCTCTACTGATAGGACTATTGTCCGATGGACACGTGTTGCTCGAAGGTGTCCCCGGATTGGCCAAGACGTTGGCCATAAAAACATTGGCATCGTTGATCGACGCAAAATACAGCCGCATCCAGTTTACTCCGGACTTGTTGCCTGCCGATGTTATCGGTACAATGATATACAGTCAGAAGGATGAAAGGTTTGTTGCGAACAAAGGTCCTATTTTCGCCAACTTCGTATTGGCGGACGAAATAAACCGTGCTCCCGCGAAAGTACAGAGTGCCTTGTTGGAGGCTATGCAGGAACGTCAAGTGACCCTGAGCAAAGAGACGTTCCCCTTGCCGGAACCTTTTTTGGTGTTGGCCACACAGAACCCTATCGAACAAGAGGGTACTTATCCGTTGCCTGAGGCGCAAGTAGACCGTTTCATGCTGAAGGTAGTCATTGACTATCCGAAGCTGGAGGAGGAAAAGAAGATTATCCGTCAGAACATAAGCGGAGAAAAGATAGAAGTGCGTCCGATACTTCGCAGCGAAGAGATTCTGGAAGCCCGTAAGGTGGTTCGCCAGGTTTACCTCGACGAGAAGATTGAGCAGTACATTGCCGACATCGTGTTCGCTACCCGTTATCCGGCTAAGTATAACCTGAAGGAGCTGGAGAACTTCATCTCGTTTGGCGGTTCTCCCCGTGCTTCCATCAACTTGGCTTTGGCTGCCCGTGCGTATGCCTTCATCAAGCGCCGTGGTTACGTGATACCCGAGGACGTGCGTGCCGTGGCTCATGACGTTCTTCGTCATCGTATCGGGCTCAGCTACGAGGCCGAAGCAGGGAACGTGACCGCTGAAGAGATTGTCAGCAAGATACTTAATAAGGTTGAAGTGCCCTAATCGTTCCATCAGTTAATTTGATTATATGGAAACGACCGAACTTTTAAAGAGGGTTCGCCAAATCGAGATAAAGACTCGCGGACTGTCGAGCAACATCTTCGCAGGGCAGTATCATTCCGCCTTCAAGGGGCATGGTATGGCATTCTCCGAAGTGCGCGAATACCAGTACGGTGACGATGTACGCGACATTGACTGGAACGTGACGGCCCGTTTCGACAAACCGTATGTGAAGGTGTTCGAAGAGGAACGGGAGTTGACCGTGATGTTGTTGATTGACGTTTCCGGTAGTCTTGATTTCGGAACTGTTCATCAGATGAAGCGCGACATGGTGACGGAGATTGCCGCCACGTTGGCTTTTTCCGCCATACAGAACAATGACAAGATTGGCGTAATCTTCTTTTCGGACAAGATAGAGAAGTTTATTCCGCCCCAAAAAGGCCGGAAACACATCCTGTATATCATTCGCGAACTGCTCTCGTTCAAACCGGAGAGTAGATTGACGGACGTGAAGCTGGCGGTGGAATACCTGACCAACGTCATTAAGAAGCGCTGTACGGCGTTTCTCATCAGCGACTTCATTGTGGAACAGGACTTCAAGAATCCGCTTACGATAGCCAACCGCAAGCACGACCTTGTGGCTATTCAGGTTTATGACCGCCGGGTGGAAGAGTTGCCGGATGTGGGACTGATGAAGGTGGCGGATGCCGAGACCGGACATACGCAGTATATCGACACCTCTTCGGCCAAGCTGAGAAAGATACATCACGATTGGTGGGTGCAGAAGCAGACGCGGTTGCAGGATACGTTTACGAAAAGCAACGTGGACTCTATCTCCGTTCGCACCGATCAGGATTATGTGAAACAGCTTATGAGCTTGTTCGCTAAACGAAATTAGGAGTTATCAAGAAATGAGTGTATTTACAACGATACGAAAAAGAGCATTCGCAGGGCTGCTGGCGATTATTTGTTTTGGATTCGTCCAAGCACAGAATGTGACGGTCGACGCAACCATCGACTCGTTGCACCTGTTCATCGGACAACAGGCGAAAATCAAACTGGAGGTGAGCTGTGACGCTTCCCAAAAGATGGTGTTGCCGCATTTTAACGATACGTTGGTAACAGGTATCGAACTGGTAGATGTGGCGAAGCCCGACACGCAGTATCTAAATGACCGGAAGCGGTTGCTGGTGTCCCAAGAGTATATCATAACCTCTTTCGATTCTGCCCTTTACTACATACCTCCCTTTGAAGTGATGGTGGACAACAAACCTTATCGTTCGAAGGAATTGGCGTTGAACGTGCAGTCGCTTCCGGTGGACACGCTTCATCCTGAGCAGTTCTTCGGACCCAAGGATGTCATGAGCCCTCCTTTTGTGTGGGAGGACTGGGAGCTCATCTTCTGGTTGACGTTGCTGCTGATACCCTTGGTTGTGTCTGTCATTTACCTGGTGAAGCGCTATCGCGACAACAAGCCAATCATCCGCACTGTTAAGGTGGAGCCGAAGCTGCCGCCTCACGAGCAGGCCATGAAGGAGATTGAACGCATAAAGACCGAGAAGAGTTGGCAGAAGGAGGAGTCGAAAACATACTACACGGAGCTGACCGACGTGTTGAGAACCTACATCAAAGACCGCTTCGGATTCAATGCCTTGGAGATGACCTCCACAGAGATAGTGGAAGCCCTGCTGAAAGAGAAGAACCCGGAGACATTATCGGAACTGAAGGATTTGTTCACGACCGCCGACCTGGTGAAGTTCGCCAAGTTCAATCCTTTGATGAACGAGAATGACCGGAATTTGGTGAGTGCCATCGATTTCATTAACGAAACGAAGGTAGAGGCAGACCCCAACGAGAAAACACAACCCACGGAGATTACGATAGAGGAGAAACGCTCGCGCCGTTCAAAACTGATTCTGTTGGCTTCCATTGCCGTCATCTCTGTCGCTGCGCTTGTGATGTTGGGTGTCGTGATTCACGACCTTTGTAAGTTATGTTTTTAATCTATTTAGGAAATGGTTTTCGCAAACATAGAATATTTGTTTTTGCTCTTGCTGGTTATACCTTATATTGTATGGTATATCCTGAGGGGTCGCCACTGTACTCCTACGTTGCAGGTGTCGGACACGCACATGTACCGGTCCGCTCCGCGTAGCTACAAACTCTACTTGCTGCATCTCCCTTTCATACTGAAGGTGATAGCCATCGTCATGGTGATTTTCGTGTTGGCTCGGCCTCAAACCACCAATAATTGGCAGAATACGGAAGTGGAAGGCATTGACATCATGATGGCGGTGGACGTGTCGACCAGTATGTTGGCGGAGGATTTGAAACCCAACAGACTGGAGGCTGCCAAGCAGGTGGCGGCGGAGTTTATCAACGGGCGTCCCAATGACAATATCGGATTGACGATATTCGCCGGTGAGGCGTTCACGCAATGCCCTCTGACGGTAGACCATGCCGTGTTGCTGAACCTGTTCAACGGCATCAGTTGCGACATTGCCCAACGCGGACTTATAGAGGACGGTACGGCCATCGGTATGGGCATCGCCAATGCCGTGACCAGACTGAAAGACAGCAAGGCAAAGTCGAAAGTGGTGATTCTGTTGACGGATGGTTCCAACAACCGGGGCGATATTTCGCCGCTGACAGCGGCCGAGATAGCCAAGAGCTTTGGGGTGAGAGTCTACACGATTGGTGTCGGCACAAACGGTACGGCACCTTATCCCGTACCTACTTACGCTGGCGTACAATACGTTAACGTGCCGGTGGAGATAGACGAGTCGACCCTTACGCAGATTGCCGGAATAGCCAACGGAAACTATTACAGGGCTACGAGCAACTCTAAGCTGAAGGAGGTTTACGAAGAGATAGACAAGCTGGAGAAGACCAAACTCAACGTGAAGGAGTTCAGCAAACGCGAAGAGGCTTTCGCACCGTTCGCATGGATTGCTTTCGCGTGTGTGTTGCTCGAAATCCTGCTTCGTAACTCCATTTTGAAAAGAATCCCTTAATGTGTATTGATTATGTTTCAATTTGCAAACCCGACATATCTCTATTTGTTGATAGCATTGCCCCTGGTGGCTTTGTTCTATTTCTATTCCAACTACAAGCGTAGGAAGAGAATAGAGAAATATGGAGACCCGACATTGTTGGAGAAACTGATGCCGGAAGTATCAAAGAACCGTCCGGACGTGAAGTTCTGGTTGACATGGGCGGCGTTAGGAATGCTCATATTCACATTGGCGCGTCCGCAGTTCGGCTCGAAGATGGAAAAGCAGAAACGTAGCGGTGTGGAAACCATCATTGCGTTGGACATTTCCAACTCCATGTTGGCAGAGGACATCACGCCAAGTCGCCTTGAGAAATCGAAGAAACTCATCTCCCGCATGGTGGACGAGTTTACCAACGACAAGGTGGGACTGATTGTGTTTGCCGGCGATGCCTTTACACAACTGCCTATCACCAGTGACTATGTCTCAGCAAAGATGTTCCTCGAGTCCATCTCTCCATCGCTCATCAGTAGCCAAGGAACCAATATCGGTGGCGCCATTCAGTTGGCGATGAAGAGCTTCACTCCGCAAGAAGGAGTAGGGCGGGCCATCGTCGTCATAACGGACGGCGAAAACCATGAGGGTGGCGCTTTGGAAGCCGCCAAGGCTGCCGCGGAGAAAGGCGTTCAGGTTTACGTGCTCGGCATCGGTTCCACCGATGGCTCACCAATCCCTACGGAAAAGGGAAACAATGAGTTCCGGAAGGACAAGGACGGAAACGTGATTGTTACCCGCTTGAATGAGGAGATGTGCCGCAACATCGCCCAGGCCGGCAACGGTGTCTACATACGGGTGGACAACTCCAACTCCGCGCAACGTGCCTTGCAGAAAGAGATAGACAAGTTGGCGAAGAATGACGTGGAGAGCATGGTCTACACGGAGTTCGACGAGCAGTTCCAGGTGATTGCCTGGATTGCGCTCATCCTGTTGTTCGTTGAACTGCTCATCTCCGAGAAGAAGAGCGACTTGGGCAAGTTGATACGCGACATTAAGTTTTTTCGCAAAGAAGAAGTAGAATGATTATGAGTATGACAAGAAGTTATATATTGATTGTGTGCGCCTTGCTGGTTGGGGGAGGAGCGACCTTCGCCCAAAAGGCCGAACGCGGTTATGTCCGTAGCGGCAACAAGCTGTATAAGGACAGCCTGTTTACCAAGGCGGAGGTGGACTACCGCAAGGCGTTGGACGTGAATCCTAAGTCGACGGAAGCTGCCTTTAACCTTGGCAACGCATTGCTGATGCAGCAGAAAGGGCAGGAGGCTATTGAACAATATACCGCCGCCGCCAACGTGGAGAAGGACAAGTCGAAACTGGCACAGATTTACCATAACATAGGTGTCGTGTTGCAGTCCGCCAAACAGTATCCCGCTTGCATCGAAGCCTACAAGAAGTCCTTGCGCAACAACCCCAATGACGACGAGACCCGTTACAACTTAGCCTTGGCGCAGAAACTGCTGAAAGACCAACAGCAGAATCAGCAGCAGAACCAGGACAACAAGAAGAACGAACAGGACAAGAAGGAGGATAAGAACCAGCAGGAGCAAAAACAAAACCAAGACAATAAAGACAAAAAAGAACAGAACCAAAACAAGCAGCAGCAACAGCAGAAGAAAGAGGACGAGATGTCAAAAGACAACGCTCAGCAACTGCTCAACGCCGTGATGCAAGATGAAAAGGATGTGCAGGAGAAGGTGAAGAAGCAGTTGCAGGTAAAGGGTAAGAAATTTGATAAAGATTGGTAATGATGAATAAGATTATGATGAAGCGAACAGTTTTTCTATTGGTTTGCATCCTTGCGGGATTGAATCTCTATGCGGACGATCTGAAGTTTGAAACTTCCGCTACGGACGTTGTGGTCGTGGACAACCAGTTCAGACTCTCGTATACCGTCAACTCTCAAGATGTCAAAAACTTCAGAGCACCGGACATGTCGCCTTTCGAGGTGTTGATGGGACCTACCCAGTCGTCACAAAGCAGCTACCAAGTCATCAACGGTAGTTACACTTCATCCAAGTCCACTACATTTACCTACATTCTGTTGGCGACAAAAGCTGGAACTTTCAAGATTCCGGGAGCTACCATTACGGCGGATGGGGAAAACCTGAAGTCTAATGCCGTGACCGTCAAAGTGCTTCCGGCAGACAAGGCGAGCGGCATCGACGATGGACAAAGAGGGGAGGGGCAAACGTCCAAATCCTCGGTAGGCAAGGTCTCGGATAAAGATTTGTTCATCGTGGCTACCGCCAACAAAACCACCGTACACGAGCAAGAAGCCGTGTTGCTGACCTATAAGGTATACACCGTGCTCAACTTGACAAGTCTGCAAGGCAAGATGCCGGACTTGAAAGGATTCCACATTCAGGAAGTGGAGTTGCCGCGTCAGAAGAGTTTCTCTCTTGACCATTACAATGGCCGGAACTACAAGACAGTGGTTTGGAGCCAATATGTATTGTTCCCCCAACAGTCCGGAAAGTTGGAAGTGCCGTCCATTACCTTTGAAGGCATTGTCAGTCAGCGGGTGCAGTCAGACGATCCTTTCGAGGCGTTCTTCAATGGAGGCAGCAACTATGTGGACGTGAAAAAACAGATTCGGACTCCTAAGATAACGCTCAACGTGAAGCCCTTGCCTAACGGTAAACCGGAGAACTTCTCGGGTGCTGTCGGTGAGTTTACGTTGAACTCGTCCATTAACGGTACGCAAGTGACAACCAACGATCCCGTCACATTGAAGCTGACCATATCCGGTACGGGTAACATGAAGCTGATAGCGACTCCCGACGTGGCTTTCCCGAGCGACTTCGAGACGTACGACCCGCAGGTGAACAATAAGTTTAGTCTCTCCAAAAACGGTCAAACCGGTAGCAAGGAGATTGAGTACTTGGCCATTCCGCGTCATCCGGGAACCTACAAGATTCCTGCCGTCAAGTTCTCCTATTTCGACTTGAAGACGCAAAAATACAAGACGTTGCAGACTGAAGAATATTCGCTTACCGTAGTGAAAGGCAAGGGAAACTCCGACCAGGTGGTGGCGGACTACACGAACAAGGAAGACTTGAAGATATTGGGTCAGGACATTCGCTTCATCAAGCTCAATGGTGATGTGGACTACAATAAGAGTCCGTTCTTCGGGTCTTTGGCTTATTGGTTAATCTACGTTGTAGCTCTCTGCTTGTTTGGCATCTTCTTGTATGCTTACGGCAAAAGGACTTCCGCAAATAAGGATACGGCTAAGGTCCGCACCAAAAAGGCGAACAAAGTGGCTATCCGCCGTATGAAACAAGCCAACAAACTGCTTGCCGAGAACAAGACCGGAGAGTTCTATGACGAGGTGCTGAAAACTCTTTGGGGATATATCAGCGACAAGTTGAGCATGCCTGTTTCACAACTCTCGAAGGACAACATCGAGTCCGAACTGCTGAAACATCAGATTTCAGAGGATTTGGTCCGCGAATTCCTCAATATCCTCAACGAGTGCGAGTTCGCCCGTTATGCTCCCGGTAGCCAGTCCGACACGATGGACAAAGTGTACACGAACGCCATAGACATCATCAGCAAGATGGAGGGGCAGATAAAGTAACGCAAGTATCTATATTAAAAAAAGAAGAATCGAATCATGAAGAAGATCATATTGTTAGGATTTATCTTACTGCAGAATATAGCCATTGGGGTGGCACAGGATACAGTCTCAACCGCAAAACCCGTTGCGGATGGACAGCCTGCATCCGTAGAGGAATCGCCGCTGAACGTTCAAGAGGCGGACAGTGCCTATATGAATGGTGATTACAAGTCTGCCATTGCCATCTACGAAGGTGTCGTGGATAGGGGAGGAGCCTCGGCGGACATTTACTATAATCTGGGAAACTGTTACTACAAGAACAAACAGGTTGGCCTGTCCATTCTGAATTATGAGCGCGCTCTGAAGATAGACCCCAGCGACAAGGATATACGTTTCAACCTGGAGTTGGCTCGCAGTAAGGCTGTCGACAAACTGTCTCCGGTTAGCGAGATATTTCTGGTTACCTGGTTCAACTGGTTGAAGAATTGTTTGAGCGTCGATGCATGGGCGAGGTTGGCCATCTGTTGCTTCGTCTTGTTCCTTATGGCGATTGTATATATGATATGTGGTCGCAATGCGGGAACCTTGCTCCGCAAGCTGACGGTTATCGTACTGATAGTGACCTTTGCGGGAACAGTTCTTGGCAATGTGTTCGCCAAGCTGCAGAACGACACGCTCCAGAGCCGGAATATGGCCATCATAATGGAAGCCAGTGTGACGGTGAAAAGTACGCCCAACGAGAGCGGTACGGATTTGTTTGTGTTGCACGAAGGCCGTAAGG
>CAVJRQ010000021.1:0-8635 GCA_963652075.1 Acutalibacteraceae bacterium | reverse complement strand
CAAGAAGCAGGAATATCTGGAAGCCCTGCACAAGACGGATCTTGTGGTAGGTACAATTCCGTCGGCAGGTGCCCATGCCACCATCAACCAGATAGGACAATTCCTGAAATACTTCGAGAACCTCGTGCAACGTGAGATACAGGCAGACATCGACTTCGTTAGCCGTAAGGAAGAAGACTTGTGGTGGTATGACGGCGAAATCATCTCTGCCCGAAGCAAAAACATGCCCCGCATATTGCGACTGATGCGTGACAATCCGGACATTACCTACGCCCAACTGACCGTGGAACTTGGAATCAACACGTCCGCCGTACAGAAACTGGTGAAGCGCATGACTGACAACGGTTACATCGCCCGACTTGAAAACGGCTCATGGCGAGTGATAGCCACGTCGATAGTATAGCAATATGCAGAAATAGGGGAGGGAGAAAACCGGTCCGTTTCCTCCCTCCCCTATATTTTCCGGCTTTATCAATGAGCCGTTCCAATTTCTGGCTTCATCAACGCGTCAACCAAACAGTCTGACTTCATTAAAGAGCCGTCTATTAGGCTGGCTTCATCAATGAGCCGTTTCTGTCAGATTATCATGTAAGCCGCTTTTCGGACTTATCCGGGACTTATTCCCACACACCGTAGATGCTCATGTACCCCTCGTAGGCACTGGAACTTACGTAACCGTCCAGATAGATATAATTCTGGCTGCAGTCCAACCACGAATAGGTGCTGTAGTCGTAACCTCCGAACCAAGAGAGGTTGTAGACGTCCGTATCCTCGTAACTCCAGTTCCAGATGTCATAGCCATAGTCGTCCGACCCGAGCTATACGTAGTTCTCCTTGTAATAGGAATCCGGATAGTCGTAGGTGACCGCACCCTCGCCATAAGAGGGAACTATCTCGCCGGTTAACGTGGACTCGTCGTTGAAGTCTATACCCGAACCGCTGAGCGTGAAGTACATGTTTGCGGCACTGCCCAAGAAGTTGGTGAAGTAGAACTTGTTCATGCCTTCCAGCTGCCAAAGCTCCGAGTAGCAGTCCGGCAACGCCTGGTACGGTGAATAGTAGTAGAACCGGATGTTCTCCTTCAGCTTTATCCACTGCGACTTGCTCACCGAGCAGCTGAACGACGTCGCGCCGTTCTGCACGGCGTAGTGGTCGGCTTGCGACTCGCCGATGGCCAACGTCAGGCTGTAGAACTTCTTGGCCTCAATGTCCTTGACACCAATGACCAAGGTCTGTGTCTCCTCGCCGGCCGCAAACGAGAGGCTCTCGGGCACCTGCATCACCTCCGCCGCCTCGCCCGTGGCTGTGATGGGCACCACGGCGGCCGACTTCGTGTCGTTGCGCGACACGGTCAGTTCTATACTCTCGTCCTCCGGCGTGAGGGTGAACGATGTCTTGTTGCTGCTGTCGAAATAAGCCCCTACCGCTCCCTCGGCGGTAGGTTCGCCGGGCGTGTAGTTGTCGTCGTCGCCGCAGGAAGCCAAGGCGAAGGCCAGGCATACGCTGAGTATGCCTGCCGTGTATTGTAGAAAAGATAACTTCTTCATCTCTTTCTCCTTTTTTAATGATTAGTAATCATAGTCTGTCTGAGCCGCCACAGCGTCCGTCGGGTCGGGATTCAGAATCACGGCCGGGTTGTTGTCGCGCTCGTAGTCGTAGATGTAATAGTTGAGCCAGGGAGCCACGTAACCGCTCTTCGAGTTGAGCTGGTACGAATAGGGGTAGTTGGTGCCGTAGTACCAGCGTGTAATCTTCCGTGCCAGACGCTTGTTGTCGAAGAAGGTCAGGCCTTCGCCCCAGAACTCCACGCGCTTCTGCGTGAGCAGGTCGTCCATGAAGGTGTCCATCTCCGAACCTCCGTCCGCTTCCGAACACCGGTAGCTGCCGTCCGTGTAGCGGTAGCTGTTCATGAAGCCCTCCAGCAGCGTCTTGCCTGCGGCCACGCCACTGACGTGGGCGATGGCTTCGGCGGCGATGAAACTCATCTCCTCGACACGCATCAGCGGAATGTCGCACAGAAGTCCCACGTTGTAGTCGCTCTGTTCGCCGTTGTTGAGGCGGAACTTCAGGCCGGCGTAGGCGGGGATTGTAGCCCATTCGCTGTTGTTGAGGATGGTGCTGTAGCCTTCGGGCACCTCCAGTGAGCCGGCATCCGCCGGGTCTACCCAGCTCTTCTTGCGCCAGTCACTGTCGCTGATGCCGCTGTAGAGCCATGCGTCGATGGCGCGGTAGGAGTCAAAGTAGCTTCCCCAGCTGAAGCTCGGGCTCTCCGGGCTCATCCAGCAGAGCCATGTGTACCATTGGTAAGAAATCATCTCTTTGCTGCGCATGGAGGCGGCCCACATCCAGGCGTGGTTGGCGGTGTTGAAACCCGTGAGGTTGTCGTGCCATTCGCTTTGCGTCAGCGGGGAGTATCCGTTGCACCCCATGGCCTTTTGGGCGTACTCGTAAGCCTTGGCGTAGCAGTCCTTGGCGGTGCTTACGCTGATGGCACCGTAGCCGTCGTTGTCGCTCTGGTGCTGCGTGAAGGTGGCGAGGTCTTCGGCGCTCCGGTCGAATCGCGAAGCCATCTCCAGCCACAGGCGCGCCTTCAGTCCGTAGACCACGCTCACGTCGGGCATCACCCTCGAATCACGTTCGTAGCCGGCCAACAGGGTCTCTGCCAGGTTCAGGTCGTCCATAATGAAGCGGTACATGGTGTAGAACGGCATGCGCGGATTGTTTTTCGCCTCCTCAACGGTGGTCTTTTCCGTGACGATGGGCACGGTCAGCCCCATCACTTCGGTGGCTTGTCCGTCCAGACTCTCGAAACCCGTCGTGCGGTACTCGAACATACGGGCCATGTCCAGATAGGCCAGCGCGCGGTAGGCCAATGCCATGCCGCCGTACTCCTTGTAGTCGGACGCTTCGTCGGCGTACTTGTCCACCACGATGTTGGCGTTGGCTATCAGGTCGTAGTAGTAAGAGTAGGTGTAGAGCGGGAACACGGTGAGGTAGCCTCCGTTGGCTATCCAGTAGAGGTAGTCGCCGTACGACCCGTCGCTGCTGTATCCCACCACGGGTTCGTCGCCGCCCAACACGTCGCGCAGCACCATTTGGCTGGGGTAGCCCCAGTCGTAGGGCTGCTGGTCGCCGTTGTAGGTAAATTGGTCCACCATCATGGCGTTCAGTCCGTTCACCAGGCTCTGCGCCGTGGTGCTCGAACTCTCTATCTGCTCATCGGTGGCGTAGCCGGTAGGCTGCACCTCGTCAATACAGCTTTGCGTCAGCGTCATCGAGGCAGCCCATATCATCATCGGCACGAGGGCCGTTTTTGTCAATTTCTTCTTCATAATCGTTTCTCCTTATTATAGGTTTTTAGAACTGGAGCGTGATGCCGCCCGAGATGGTGCGTGTGAACGAGTAGTTCTCCGTGCCCGGCTCACCGGTGGAGCTGGTGCGCGGGTCGAGACCCTGGCGTTTGGTCCAGAGCCAAACGTTGTCGGCGGTGGCGTAGACGCGTACTTTGCCGAGTCCCCATTGGTTAGTCAGCTTGCTGGGCAGTGTGTAGCCCAGGCTGATGTTCTGCAGGTTGAGCCAGCTACCGTCGGCCAGAAAGCGGTCGGACATGGAGTTGGCGTAGCTGTCGCCGAACTGCAGACGGGGAATGTTGGAGGTGGCGTTCTCTTCGGACCACGCGTTGAGCAGGTCTTTGTGGAAGTTGTAGCCCACACCGCCCGAACCGCTCGGACAAGCCATCAGGTTCTGGTAACCGTAGTCAATCACCTTGCCGCCGACGGAGTAGGAGAAGCTCACGGCCATGTCGAAACCGTTCCAGTTGAGTGTCGTGCCGAAGCCGCCGTAGAGGTCCGGGGTGGGGTCGCCACAGCAGTAGTAGGTCGCCTGGCTGTATGTCTTCGTGGTGGTCAGGTTGCCGTCAGCGTCGGTCCTGTACCACATCGACTGTCCGTCCTCGGCCACGCCGGCGTATTTGGGCATTCTCCAGCTGTAGATGGGCAGCCCCTCGCCGTAGAAGTTATATGCGGAGGTGTAGCCCGGGTGTCCGTCGAGTACGGCATTCTTGTTTTCGGGGTTCAGCTTCACGATTTCGTTGCGGTAGTGCGTCGCGTTGAGGTTGACGTTCCAGGTCAGGTTCTTGTTGCGGACGAGGTCGTAGCCCAACGAGATTTCCACGCCCTTGTTCACCATGTCGCCCACGTTCTCGTAGCGTCCGTCATAGCCGTACGATTTGGGGAAGTAGACGTAGCTCAGCATGTCCGTCGTCTTGCGGTAGAAGTACTCTATGCTACCGGTCAAGCGGTTGCCGAACAGGGCGAACTCCGCACCGACGTTGACGTTGGTGTTGGTCTCCCAGGTGATGTCCGGGTTGCCTTTGGTGGAGATGGTGATGGCCGTCTCGCCGTTGCTGTTGCGTATTTCGTAGAGGTTCATGTAGCGGTTGTCACCGATGCCGTCGTTGCCTTGCTGGCCCAGGGAGAACTTCAGCTTCAGCATGTCCAGCCATTGGCTGGACTTCTCCATCCAGCTCTCCTTGGTGACAATCCACGCGCCGCCGAAGCTGTAGAAGTTGCCCCAACGGTTGTCCGGATGGAAACGGGAAGAGGCGTCGCGTCGGTAGGACATCTGTCCGTAGTACTTGCCGTCGTAGTCGTACATGCCGCGGAAGAAGTATCCCTCCGTGTTGTACTTGCTTTGGCTCGACGTGCCGGAATCATCCTTGATGGCACCGCTCAGTTCCTGGTTCTGGAAGTAGGAGTACATGCCCGTGCGCGCTGCGGAGACATCCTCCGTGGTGGACTGGTTGTTCTCGTGGCCGAGCAGCAGCGTCATGTTGTGGTTGCCGAAGCTGCGTGTGTAGTTCACCAGTTGCTGCAGGTTGTAGGCGTAAGAGCGGTAGTGGTACTTGCCCACGTAGCCTTCGGGATAGGCGGCCGCGCTCCATCCGTAGAAGGGTTGGTAGGTGGAGGTGTAGCGGTATTCATAGTCGCTCACCGTGCCGTTCAGCGTCACCTTCAGCCCCTTGACGAAGGTCGGGGTGATGTCGGCGAATCCCGTCAGCGAGAAGGAGTTCGCCACCGTGTTTCTGGTCTGCAGAAGATCCTCCTGCAGGGAGTTGATTTCCTTCTGCACGGACTGGCGGGTAAGTCCCGCGTTGGTGCCGTTGCCGTAGTCGTACATCTTGCCGTTGGCGTCGGTCATGATGTTGCCCTCTCCGTCGCGGATGTAGAGCGGATAGATGGGGGCCACGCGGCTTGCTGCGTAGAACACGTTGTAGCCCGAATTGCTGCCGGCTGCGTCGGATTCCGTGTGTGCGTAGTTCACGTTGCCGCCAATCTTCAGCCAGTCGTTGGCCTTCAGTGTGGTCTTCATGCGTGCGGTGTAGCGTTCCATTTCCGCCCCGTAGGCGATGCCCGGTTCCTTCAGGTATCCCAGTGAGGCGTAGACCTGCGCCGCGTCGTTGCCGCCGTTCACGTTGAAGTTGTACTCCTGCCGCAGTGTGCTGCGCATCGCCTCGTCCAGCCAGTCGTCCGGCAGGATGGTGTATTTCTTTCCGTTATACTCCACGACGTTGCCCAGCGTGGCGTTCGGGTTCAGCTTGCCGTTGTCGCCGATGAGGTATTGTCCGTCGGGCACGGAGAAGCAGTTGTATCCCAGTCCGCCCGATGAAGCGTCGCTGCCCAGGATGGAGCTGTTGGCGCTTACGTGCGCCGCGTAGGGTGTCATGCCGCTGGCGATGTTGTTGCGGTAGACGGCGGCGTACTGCATCTCGTAGTACTGTCCCGGGTCGGTTATCATGTCATACTCCTGCGAGGCGCGGCTCGTCCATCCCCACTTGGCGTCCAGCGTCACGACGGTCTTGCCTTTCTGCGGGTTCTTCGTTGTCACCATGATGACGCCGTTGGCGCCGCGCGCGCCGTAGAGGGCGTTGCTGGCCGCGTCCTTCAGCACGGTGATGGAGGCCACGTCGTTCGGGTTGATGTCGTTCCACGACCCGGCGAACGGTGCGCCGTCCACCACGATGAGCGGTGTCACGCTGGCGTTGATGGAGCTGATGCCCCGGATGAGGAAGGTAGGCGTTGCCGACGGGTCGCCCGACGACTTGTACATCTGCACGCCGGCCACCTGGCCGCTCAATGCCTCCGCCACGTTGTTGACGGGCCGCAGGGAGATGTTGTCCGCGTTCACCACGCCGGCCGAGCCGGTGAACGACGATTTCTTCTGCTCACCGAAGGCTACCACAATCACCTCGTCCAGCTTGAAGTTCTCCGGCTGCAGGCTGATTTTCATGTTCGGCGCAGCCTTCAGGGTCTGCGTGCCCATGCCTAAAAAGTTGATTACGATGATGTCCCCCCGTTTGGCTGTGGGGAGCGTGAAGTTGCCGTCGACGTCCGTCACCGTACCGGACTTGGAGCCCTTCACCTGAATCTGGGCGCCGATTACCGGTTCTCCGTTCTCGTCCACGACCTTTCCTCCGACCGTGCCGGTCGTTTGTGCCGTCATGTGCGCCGCAAAGGCGAGCGCCAGCACCAAAGTCGATAAAAACCTATGTTTCATAATCACGTGTATGTAAGTTGTTCGTAATTCTCTGCACGAGTACGGTTTTTGCTTCCGTTCCTCTTTCTTTTAGGTAGGTGCTTGGCTGAAATTTCCTCTCTCTGTGCGTAGTCTCTCTTCCAATACTTTACACTTCGTTTCTTTTCTCTCTATGAGGCTTACACTTTGCCAACACAACTCTAACGTATTGCAAAGGTACGCATTTCTTTCCATACGTCCAAATGTTTGCAGGGAAAAAGCCCGCGGCTCTTTGCATTTGAGAAGGCTTTGACAAGGCAGCAGCCTGGTTGGACTGTGGCAACGGGGATGTGGCGGTTTTCTTAGTCTTTGTCTCCCAGCAGGAAAACCATGTATAGGGGAAGAATCAAAGTGCCGGGGGCCGTTCCTACATTCACGTCCCCCAGTTTGATGGCCTGGGAAACATGGTATTTCTCGGGATGGGCGAGGATGGTCTTGGCGCTTTTGATGTTCCCGTTGTTCGCCTTTACTTCCACCAGTGTACATTCGCCTTTATATCTTGTCACAAAGTCGACCTCCAGTCCGGAATCCTTGCGGAAATAATAGAGCTTGCGGTTCATCTTTCCCAGGATGTCCGCTACGAGATTCTCGAAGATGGCTCCTTTGTATCCGAAGAGATTGCCTTGAAGGATGTCAGCGGCGGTGCCCTGCTCAAGCATGCTGATGAACAGGCCGGTATCCGCCATATAGACTTTGAACTGGTCGGGGATGGCGTTGCCGTCAAGCGGCAGTTCGGGGGTAGACAGATTGTAACAGCGGCGGATAATTCCCGCGTCTTCTATCCATTGCAAGCTGCCTTGGTAGTCACGCCCTCTTCCGTTGGGCTGCACGGTGGCGTACGCGAACTTTTTGTTCTCTTTGCTCAATTGGCGCGGTATCGACTCGAAGCATTCCCTGATGCGAGGCTTGTCCGCCTGCGGCGCGTATTTCAGCATGTCAATCTTGTATTCGTCGATGATGGCCTGTTGCAGGCGTAGGACACTTTGCATGTTATGGGTTTCCATAAATATGCTCACAGCCCTCGGCATTCCCCCGACAATGCAATATTGCAGCAGCAATTGGCGCATCCTTTGGTGGACGGCTTCTTGCACGGGAGACTGTTCCAACAGGCAGCGGCGCAGGTAATCCATGGTCATGCCCTTTACCCCGTTCGCCCAAAGCCATTCCTCGAAATCCATCGGATACATGTCAATGATGGTTTCATAGCCAACAGGGATAGGGGCATCGGGAGACGTGCTTGTTTGGTAGCCGTTCACCCCCAATAGGGAACCCGTGCAAATGACGTCATACCGGCCGTCCGTCTTGAAGAATTTCAGGGAAGTCCGGGCGCGTGGACACTCCTGTATCTCGTCGAAGACGATACAGGTTTTACCCGCTACAAAATCCGCGTCGGGTATCAGGGTGGAAAGGGTCATGCAGAGGAGGTCTATGTCCAATCCTCCGTCAAACACGGCCTTGTATTCCGGGTGCTGGAAGAAGTCGAGATATACGACATGCTCATAGTTTTTATGGACAAAGTCGAGCACGGAGAACGTCTTTCCGCATTGGCGACATCCTTTGATGATGAGCGGCATTTTATGCCCGTCATTCTTCCATGTTTTCAGGCAATCCTCTATTTTCCTTCTAAACATCTGTCTGTTAATCTTTTATAGTATTCGCCTGTGTCGTCCGTACACGTTTTCCAAGGGACTTTTCGTGGAATTTCCCACGTTTTCCAAGGGACTTTTCGTGGAATTTCCCACGTTTTTCAAGGGACTTTTCGTCGCAAAGATAAGGATATAATAACGGAGAAGCAAAGGGAAAAGGAGAAAAACAATATTTTTGCATTGACAATTTCCGCCACGCCTCTTTACGGTGCGTGCCAGGGCGGAACTCATTTTTTATGCATCTATGTCAACCTGTATGGGCGGCAGGTGGAGGTTTCGTTTCGGGGCATGAAGCTGTTTGGAGGCATGTCGCCACGATTCGTAAATCGTCGATTCCCCCGTATCGGGAATTCTCCAGTCGGAGAAAAATATTTTCCCGGTCGGGAAAAAGGCTTCCTCGTTTGGATTCCGTGAGC
>CAVJRQ010000020.1:0-26708 GCA_963652075.1 Acutalibacteraceae bacterium | reverse complement strand
ACAACACTTATCCTGAGCCAAGAAAGATATTTGTGAAGTATCAGAGCGCATGGGTCGAGCCAATGGAATACCTGTCACCTGTTGTCATGTTGGAAATCGGTGCGAGGTCTTTGCTCGAACCTAATGAACAGACCAATATCCGTAGCATGGTGGAAGAGCTGTTCCCGACCGTCCAAACGACACTTGTTGACAGCCAAGTGGCAACCGCATTGGCAAGCAAGACATTCCTTGAAAAGGCCTTCTTGTTGCATGAGCTGTTTTCAGTTGAAGGTCGAGGAGAAACAGCGGAACGCAAGTCGAGACATCTCTATGACTTGGCACGAATGATGGACAATGATTTTGCCTTGAATGCCATCAACGATGATGAGTTGTGGGAGTCTATCCGCCACCATAGGGAAATCTTTACAAGTGTACGAGGGATGGACTATGCTCCGGATGTCCGCAAACGCATTCGGCTTATACCTCCAACCGATATTCGTTCTGCGTGGAAGGAAGACTACAAAAGCATGTGTTCCTCCATGATTTTCGGTGACAAGCCAACTTTCGAAGAACTTTTAAGGCAAATGGAGACGCTGGAAAAACGTTTCAGGGAAGGATAAACTGCTTTTACTTTACAGAAGCCCGTGCCTACCCTTTTTTGTTCGTTATAGCCGCTCTTGTCACATAAAAGCACGGTTTTTGTGACAAAGTTCATTAAACTATCATAGTCTTTGCGTCGTCGTTTCGCGCATTAATCTTGTTGAAAGATTTGCCGGAAAGGCCAAGATGTTGTATTTTTGCGTGGAGACTTGTCATAACAATAGTAGGTACAACAAAAAGGGTGAGTTATGTCGAACCAGTTGCAAAAGTTTAATTCCGCCCAGCAGGCGGTGCTCAATGTCATTTCGTGTTTGCAGTCCGATGAAGACCTGGAGGATTTGAAAAAGACTCTGGTAAGGTTCATGAACGAACGTTTGCAAAGAGAAATGGACAAGCTGTGGGAGTCCGGGGAATGGAGCAACGAGAAGCTTCAGGCGATGAGGACGGAGCATCTGCGTACTTCTTACAAGAAATGACCACCGTTAGTTTTTTGCGCATTCTTTCGCTTGTATTGATTTTTTGGGTTATTTTTGTAGTTCAATTCTAAAATGGATATCATGGCGGAGACTTGCCAAAGGAATAAATTACAGGAAGTGGTTATCAGAGGCTATAAATCCATAGCCTCTGACAAACCCGTTACTTTGGAACTTGGCGACATCAGCATACTGCTGGGCGCAAACGGAGCAGGCAAAAGCAACATCATCAATTTTTTCCAGATGCTGAGCTATATGATGAGCAAGTCATTCGGGAAATATGTGGAGATATCGGGCACTTCCCGTGCCTTGCTGCACTATGGCGTGAAAAAGACACCGTCCATCTCCGGAGAACTGAAGTTTACGGACAGTGACTCCATCGATGTGTATGACTTCTCCTTAGCCAACGCCACGCCCGACAGGCTGATTATCACGGAAGAACGGATTACAAGGCATCGCCGGGGGGAGGAAAGCCCCTATGAGATAGCGTTGGAGCCCAACTTTAAGGAATCCGCTCTCGCGGAGAGTGACGACCCGGTAGCCAAGTCAATCTTCCGGATGCTGTCCAGCTGCAAGGTATATCAGTTTCACGATTCATCGGCCGAGGGTCCCCTGCGCCAGGCGTGTCCCGTCGAGACGGCCAATTACCTCCAGTCGCACGGGAACAACCTGCCTTCTTTCCTGCTGTTCCTGCGGGAGAACTACGAGGCTGAATACAACCGCATCGTGGACTACGTCCGCGATGTCATCCCGCAGTTCCAGGATTTCTATCTGGAACCGGCCAACGGCATCGTCTCCCTCCGCTGGGTGGATGATTCCGCCACGGACTACCGATTCAACGCCTATCAGTTTTCCGACGGTTCAATCCGCTTCATCGCACTGGCCACCCTGCTGTTGCAACCTGCCCGGACGATGCCGAACGTAATCATACTGGACGAGCCGGAACTTGGGCTGCACCCCTATGCCATAACCCAACTGGCCGAAATGATCAAGGATGCCTCCATACACGCGCAGGTCATCATCGCCACGCAGAGCAAGGACCTGGTCGACCATTTTGACATAGGCAACATCTCCGTCGTGGAGATGAACAAAGAGACGCAAGCCACTTCCGTCACCCACCTGAGTGATGAGGAATACCATCTCTGGCTCCAGAACTATACGGTCAGCGAACTCTGGGACAAAAACATCATTGGAGGGCGGCCCGTATGAAAGCGAAAATAATCCACGTCCTCTGTGAGGGACAGACGGAACAGGGATTCGTGGAGGAGGTGTTGCGTCCATATCTTCAGGCGCACGGAGTGACAGGCGTGAAAAGCATCCTGATTACCACCAACAAGAAAAAGAACGCCCGCGGCGGAATGCTGGCCTACAGCCAAGCCGTAACAGACCTTGATCTACTGCGGAAAATGAAACCCGACGGAGAGTATGAACGGCATATCTTCACCACGATGTTCGACCTCTATGCACTGCCGGATGACTTTCCCGGTTATGAGGCGGCAAAGACCTTGGGTGAACCCTACGGACGTGTTGCCGCATTGGAATCCGCCTTTGAGGAAGCGATAAACGACAATCGGTTCATACCCTATATCCAACTGCACGAATTCGAGGCTCTTCTGTTCTGCGGCATCGGGTATTTGGCGAAACGCTATCCCGGTTCAGAGAAACGTTGCGAGCGGCTCAGGAAAGACCTGGAGGAGGCAGGAAACCCCGAACTCATCAACAACAGTCCGGAAACGGCTCCGAGCAAGCGCATCATCAAGGCGATAGAAGGAGACGAAAAGCGGCACTACAACTACAATAAGCCCGCTACCGGCAAAGAGGTGACAAAAAGCATCGGCATGGATGAACTCCGCGCCCGATGCAAGCACTTCAACGAATGGGTAGAAAAACTGATAAACAGCTGATTAAATAAAGGAGAGGAGAAACGAACATTCCGACCTAAAGGAGGAGGGATAGGAAACGTACGCTCCAACCCCAAAAGAAAGTGAGCGAACTGTTCATTAGTATGAAAAAGGGGCGGAGCGTACGTTGTGTTTATTGGATATTCAGCAGCTTCTTCGCTTGCCGGCGGGCAGCCTCACTGAGGTGCACGTCATAGTTCCGGAGGATGTAACCGCCCAACACGTCCTTGTGGTGAAGGGTGATCTGCTGCAGGTAGAAGTCCGAGAAGGCGCGTTCCACCTCGTCGGCGGTCATGCCGGTGTGCTCCAGGCAACGGTCGTAACAGGTCTGCATGGCATCGAGGAACTCCTGCAGGTCGTCGTTGAGGCGCGTGCCCCCTACGGTCAGGTAGTCGCTTATGTCCATCTTGACCGCGCCCGTCTCCACCACCACGGGCATGTCGAAGAAGTCGCTGTCGCTGACCAGCCGCACCGTCATCACGCGCGGGCTGCCCACACTGTCGGTGATGGACATAGCGAACGCGCCGCCCCGCACGGGGACGCTGTCCAGCCGGTTGTCCTCCTCGTCCATCAGCACCGCGCTGCTGTAGGCGGCGAAGGAGGTATGTCCGTCGAGCGTCCACCCCTGGTGGCGTTCGCACCCCGCGAAGAGGGAGGCGACGAGGACGGCCGCCGCGCCAAATAGAGATTTGTAATTCATCATACGCAAAAATATCGGTTAGTAAAACTAAGAAAAGCGATTCTCCTAATCTCGCAATTAGTGGAATCGCTTTTCGGACACTATGATAGTGTGTGTGTACAGATCAGAACCGGAATCCGAGTTTCAGCACCGGCATCTCTATCAGCTTGATGTTGTGGTGCGAAGCCAGATACTTGTCGAACCCTTGCGGACAGATCTGGATGACGTCGTAGCGGTAGACCAGCGGCTGGCACTCCAGCGCCAGAATCAGTCCCTTGCCGAGGCTGTATTCCACGCCCGTGACCAGTCCGCCCTTGATGGCGAACATCTCGCCCACGTTGCCTGCGGCATAGTAGACGTGCTTGTCCAGTCCGTCAATCTCCTCGTCACCGAATTCATCTTCTCCGTCAGCGTAGGTGCCCACGTAGGGTTCCTTGGTGTCGACGCGCGCCATCTGGAAACCTGCCGCCACTCCCACGTAAGGATGGATGCGCGGGTTGCTCGTCTTGAAATAGCGGTCCGTACCGATGTTGACAAACCAGTTGTTGGAGGTTTGCGCGTTGATGTACTTCTGTTCGGGGATAATCATGTCGGTCACCGTTTCGTAGTCGCCCTCCACGTAATCCTTTTTGGGAGTTACATCAATGTTCATGCCGAGTGACAGGTTCAAGCTCCAGTTGTCGGAGACAAAGTACTTGAGCTGCACGCCGAGCATGTTGGTCAGACTGTTATTCGTTGAACCGGAAATGTTCAGGTAGCCGCCGAGCTGACCCGACGTGGCTGTGCTTCCGTTGGGAAGCCCTATCGAGCCGCTCGTGTTGGTGATTTTCGAGCTGAGCAGCGCGGAGTAGTCGTCGCCATAGGTCTGACCGCTGTTGCCCAACATCAGCGACACCTGCCACTGACCTTTCCGGGGAGCATACACTACACCATCCTTGTCCTTGCAACCGTCTGGTTGTTGCGCCTGGGAAGGCGCAACAACAGCGATTAACAATAGAATTGAGTATAGTAATCTTCTCATTTTTGTTCCATTAATAATAGATTCTCTTTAATTATTCAACAGAGAGATCCGCCATCTTCTTGTTCAGAGCCTCCAAAGCGGCGTCGTAGCTCTCCACGGCGGCCTTGTAAGCTACCTGAGCGGCCTCCAATGCCTTTGCGGCTTGCTCATAGATTGTCTCCTCGTTAGCCTTGTAGGCTTTCAGATTTGCCTCAGCCTGCATCAAAGCCGTCTCAGCATCGTAGAGTTTCTCCTCAGCCTCTGCTACGGCAGCCTTGGTCTCCGCTACATAGGCCTCGCGCAAGTCAGCATAGAATGTCTTGCCGTCTTCGCCAGCCGTGATGTAGTCAACGATTGCGTCTTTGTACTGCGTGAGCACGGCCTCAAGTCCTGTTTTATACGCATTGGCAGTTTCGAGCTCGGCAGCAGCCGTGTTCCCGTCTTCATACTTCACAGTAGCTGCGTACCAAGCGTCGTAAGCCTCATCCATGGCTTTCTCGGCAGCCTCGTTTGCGGCCTCCAAGTCATCCAGGTTCTGCTGCAAGGCAGCGATAAATGCCTTCACCTCCGAATTGCTACCCAGAGACTGCACCATCAAGCTCTGCTCATACTCAAGACCCAGCAATCTTCCATAGACTCCGAATTCATTGTATGCATCAATAACATCGTCGAGATCAGTAACCGTATACTCGATGTTACCATTCTCACCCACTTTGGGTTCAACTGCAGTTTCTTTCAATTTCTCAGCTACAGCAGCCTTGATGTCCTCTGGCGACACGGCAATCAAGCGGTCGCAGAAATCCTCACCATAAAGATATTCCGAGAAAGATACAACTGCCTCACCCACTTTATTTTTGTTCAGAGCGGTGAGCTTTTCGATATCCACGGTTTTCGGTTCAGTTCCATTGTTCCAAGCGTTCTTGACGAAAATAACGCCCGCTACCGTTGTTGTTTTGTTAGCGTTCTTTTTAAATACCGGGAAGGATTTTGCGATGCTGTCCACTGCAGCTTGTCCTGCCTCCAGAGCGTCATAATATTTTTTCTCAAGGACAGGCCATTGCGCACGGCATTTCGCATAGGCGGAATCTCTTTCGAGCACAATCTTGCTGATAGCGGTTGCCACTTCCTTTTGGGCTGCGTCAGCTGATGTGTTGAAAGCTACAAGAGCCGCTGCCTTGGCTTCAGCAGCCAGCGTTGCAGCAGAAACATTAGCGGCATTCTTGGCTGTTGTCAGATTGGTGTTTGCAGTCTCCAGAGCTTTCTTTTTCTCAACCTTGTCTTCTGCGTCTGCCTTTGTCCATTCCTCGTAAGCTTTGTCATAAGCCTCCTGAGCGTCTTCCACGGCGTCATTCAACGCAGCAACCTTGTCGTAAGCATTGTCCGCCGCTTTATTAACCGCTGTTTCATAGGTCAGTATAGCGGCAAGTTTGTCAGCGGAAAGAGTCTCTTCTGCCTTTGTAATAGCTTTCTTGCAAGCATCGTTGATAGAGTCTTCTTTTGTATTCAATGCCTTGCCCTCTTCCAAAAAAGCCTGTATAATCTCTGCCTGCTCGTTGTAAGCCTTTACATCGGCAGCCAACTTCTCATAGCCGGTAATCTTGGTCGGGTCGGTCGCTTCGAAATCGCCGGTAGCGTAGGCGCTTGCCAGCTCCTGCCATGCGTTGTAGCCCTCCTCGTAGTCCTTCTTGCACTTATCAATAAGAGCCTGCTGTTCCGATATGTCTTCTTTTGTCCACAACTTATCGTTATCATCGCTGAAGTAGCCGTTCGCTATTTCAATGAGGCCTTCCAAAGCGGCCTTACGGTTCTCGTAGTTGGTAGTACCTGTGGGTGCGACACCGGCTCTGGTAGGCATTTCCGGGGCTTCCACATTCAACGTATAGGATGTCGCTTCGCCCAATACCTTTCCGGAAACGAACTCCATCGTCGAAGGAACGTCCAAAGAGATAGCGGGAATCTCCACTCTCGCTGTATAAGCGGCCTTGTAGGCGTTCCACAACGCTGTTACTTCGGGCTCATGCAACTTCTCGTACTCTTCGGCAACTATCTCCAAATCGGCAATCTTCTTAATCTGCGCATTTACCTTCGCCTGCTGCTCGTCACGCTTGGTCTCCAACTCGCTTGCCTCGATGGTCTGCGCGTCGGCATAAGCCTCTTTGGCTCCCTCCAATACCACTTCAGCGGCGGCTACGCTGTTCTTCGCGGCGTTTACCTTTTTCTGCAGTTCACGCGTTTTCAGTTCTTTCAGAGTCTCGCTCTCCTCAAAATCAGTCAAGGCATCGTTGTAAGCGTTCTGTGCCAGACGCAAAGCCTCGGACTTCGCATCCAATGCAGTTTTTGCACTTACTACAGCAGTCTTGTAAGAAGCCAGAGCCTCGTCAATCGCATTTGATTTTTTGATAGCCAGCTGTACCAAGAAAACTTGATATTCGTCCTGAGCCTTTTGGTAAGAGAGTTCCCACTCCTTAGCGGAACGCTCGGCAGATGCCTTAGCCTCTGCCAGCTCCTGCTCAGCCTTTGCTCTTGCTATCTGAGCAGCCAAAGCTCTCTGTTCAGCAGCTGCCTTGGCCTCAGCCAACGCCTGCTCGGCTTTCGCTTTCTCTATCTCGGACTGGGCGTTCTCCAACGCCATCTTGTGTTCAGCCTCGGCACGGGCAATCTCCGTCTCAGCCTCTATCTGCTTAGCCTTTGCCTCCTCTACGGCAGCGGCAGCCGCTTCGCGCGCAGCCTGAGCCTTCACATACTCAGCCTCGGCGTTGCGGTAAGCGGCGTTAGCCTGCTCGGTAGCCACCTTGGCTTTTTCAACAGCGGCCTTGGCGGTCAACAGTTCAGCCTTCGCGCCGCGGAGCTCTTCAATACCTGCCGGTTCGTCGATATCCACACAACCGGTAAGCATCGGTGTTGTTCCCATCAGCATGAGGGAAGCAACCAAATAAGTAATTTTCTTCATACTTTTATTAATTCAAATTGTTAATAATAAATTAATTTCTATATAGCAGTCTAAAGATTTCGCAAAGAAAGCAAAAACATGCGTAGGGGGGGGCAGTACCGTGTCATCAACAGGTTAACATGTAAATAAATTAGCGACAGAACGCAGGGAAATATATTCCGCCGTTGCTATCCAACGCACTCCGAACGGTCAGCCCGCCTCACCGATTCGGCTCCTGTATTCGTCCGAGTAGAGTTGGAAGAAGTCGTACTCCAGTATCTGTGAGATGCGCATGAGCATGTCCGTGTCGATGCAGTCCTTCTTGAATACCTTATAGAGGTTCTGACGGCTGCAGGGTATCTGCGACGAGAGCCAAACGACCGTCTGTCCGTTTTCGTTGAGTTTCGCGTGAATAAGTTGTCCAATTGATATCATAGAGTTCCGTTGATTCAAGTATTCACAAAGGAATTAAATATTGTAAACATACGGAAGCGGAGTGTGTCGCCACCCTGTTTACATGTAAATAAATTAGTGACATGAGGGAGACAAGAGAGGGCTAACGAGGCCGCCCTTCATTAACTCTATTTTCAGGACAGAAAAGAGGCTAAAAAGAGTATATCCCGAGAAAAAGCATTATCTTTGCACGTGCAAGTAGCTGTCTGATATGAAAATACCTGTCCACAAAATAGAGAATTACACCGCCTCGCGTCGGATGGACGTGAGGAATACGCCCCACATCAAGAGGGCAAACTATTTTGTGGACGACAAGGTTTCCGTGGACGGCGACGCCCCGAAGAAGTTTATCGGAGTATATGACCATACGCTCTTGGGAAGCCGGCACAAGGCGAACAGGAAGAACTGGATACGATACATCGCCAAGACAGGGCATAAATGGTATCCGATAGAGTCCGTCACGGAATTGATGCTAAACCGGCTCGGCACGGTTTTCGGCCTGAACATGGCGGAATCGAGGATTGCGATGATTGGCGGCCAACTCAGGTTCCTGAGCCGCTACTTCCTGCGTTCGGGCAAGGACGAACTGGTGCACGGAGCAGACATCCTGGCCGGATACCTGAACGAAACGACCCGGTATGTGGAGGAAGTGGACGGGCGGAAAATGACCAGAGACCTGTTTACGCTCCAAGTCATAGAAGAGGCCGTCGCGAAACTGTTCCCTCGCCAAAAGGACGAGATTATGCATGAACTGTCGAGGCTCGTGATATTCGACGCGGTGGTCGGCAACAATGACAGGCATTTCTTTAACTGGGGTGTCGTCAGGTCCGTGGACGACAGCTTCCAGCCTTTCTTCTCTCCCGTATACGACACGGCACGAGGTTTGTTCTGGAACTATCCGGAGAGCAAGATAACGGAAATAGTAGAGGTGAACGGGACCATGGACGGCCATGTGCGGAAATACTGCAAGGATTCGCGGCCAAAGATAGGATGGGACGGGGAGAAGAACCCCAACCACTTCAGCCTCTTCAGACAGATTTATACGAACGAGTTCCATATCCAAAAGGACGAAGTGACGCGTTTGCTTGCGCCCGACGTGTCGGAACGCATGACAGCGGAAGTGAGACAGAACTTCCAACCCCTGATGAGCGCGAACAGAATCACGCTGATATGTGAATGCATAGAATACCGTTTTAACGAATTGAGAAAGTTGTTATGAAAGAAACAAAGAAAACATTGGCGCATCCGTTCTGGTCAGAGAACCAACAGGACACGGTATTGGCCGCGGACAACAACGCCGCGTTCAACATCAACCTGGGGCAGTTGTTCGTGGGGACACTTCTCTATTCCGACGGAATATGGCACTTCGGCTACAGCAGGGACTTCAAGTCCCAGAACCAGATTTTGCCGTTAGCGAATTTCCCGTCCAAAGACAGAGAGTATTCCAGCCGAGAGCTATGGCCGTTCTTTACCTCACGCATACCGAGCAACGCCCAGCTCCAGATAGAGAAGGACAAGCCGCAGGAAAACATCGTGTCGCTACTGCAGAAGTTCGGACGACGGACGGTGGCCAATCCTTATGAACTGTGCCCGGTACTGTAGCGCCCGGACAACACGAATCCAGCAACGTCCCCTATATAATATAAAGGGTGCACCGACGATGTCCGCCCGCTGCGGACACGACGGGCGCACGGGACAGAGAGTGGCGGAACGGCCGTGCTCAGAACCTTGCTGCAATCATCAGGAGATCACCTTGTTGGCTCCGGAGGTAATCTTCAGCGACTCGGGATGCTGCTTGACGAAGCTCTCGATGTGGCGGATGCGCTTCTGCTCCAGTATCTCGTTGACGGCAATGAGGATGCCGGTCTCCTCCACGTCGCCGAAGCCGTAGTTGATGGCGGTGCCGAACATGCGCATCGTGGGCGACAGTCCCATGTAGGCGTTGACCAAGGGTGGGATGTTGAAGCCGAGCTTGCGCACCTCGCGGTTGAGAATCTTGTAGTCCTCCTTGAAGGAGTCCTCGCTGAAGATGCGCGCCAGCTCGTCGGGGTCCGCCTCGATGGTGAGGGGTTTCATCGGGGTGATGAGGTTGTCCTTGTCGCCGAAGTGCTTGTTGAGGAAGTAGAGAATCATGTCGCGCCCGCGGCGGTTGAACGAGGGGTACATGGTCATCTTGCCGAAGAAGTACTTCACCGTTGGCATCACCACGGTGAGGGCTCCCAGTCCGTCCCACAGGTTGTCGAGGGCGAAGAGGCTCTTGGAGTCGGCGCGCGTGCTCTGGTACTCCAGCGTCACGAACGATCGTCCCAGCTCGATGGTGGTGGGCAGGTACTCGCGGACGAACTTCTCGGAGAAGTTGAACATGTGGGCGGTGGCCAGCATGGGTCGGCCCTCCGCGTCCATGCGCACGTCCGTGCCGAGCAGGTAGCGGTAGCCGCCGATAATCTCTTCCGCCTCGGGGTTCCACACGATGAGCTGCCTGTAGGGGTTCTCCATGGTGTCGTACTCGTCGAGGTCGAGCGAGAGGCCCGTTCCCCCGCCGGCGGCACGGAAAGCAATCTCGCGCAGGCGGCCGATTTCGCGCACCACGTTGGGCGAGTTCTGGTAGGTGACGATGTAAATTTCGTTGTGACTCTTGTTGGTGAGCCGCAGGCGCTTGTCGTCCGTCAGTTCCGACTTCAGTACCTCCCTGCTGACCGGTGCAATAATCTCTTCTATCATGATCTCTACAGCTTGTATACTATATCTTTCACATAGTCCGCCCACTGCGCCGGCGTCTTCGACTTGTCGAAGGTCTGCCAGGGGATGGGTTTCCCTATGGTTACCTTAAATGTCTTGTGTCTGTTCTTCAGCATCTCGTCCGCCAGATAAATCATGGCCAGGTTGAACCTGAGGCCAAGTGCCTTGCAAAGGTTGGCGAGGCGGTAGAAGAAGTCGGAGTTGCGCCCCTCGAAACGGATGGGCACCACCATGCGCTCCGTCTGCACGCTCTTCAGCACGAAGGTCTTCTTCCACTCGAGGTCGCGGATGACTCCCCCACGGCGGCGCGAGCAGAGCCCCGCGGGGAACATGATGATGTGGTTGTCCGAGCGGAACGCCTCGTCCACCAGTCGCGACAGGCCGCGGCTCTGGCTTCCCGTCTTGTTCACTGGCACGCAGAGGGGTGCCAGTCCGTGGATGTTCATCAGCAGGTCGTTGACCAGGTAGGTTATCTTGCCGTCGTAGCGCGTGCCGAGGAGGTAGCCCAGCGAGATGCCGTCCTGTCCGCCCAGGGGGTGGTTGCTCACGAAGGTGCAGCGTCCGGTGTCGGGCAGGTTCTCGCGTCCCTCCACCTCGAGCTTCACGTCGAGAAAGCGCATGCAGTCCGCCAGGAAGTCCACTCCCACGCGGTCCTTCTCCCCGCGGAGGAAGCCGTTGAGCTCGTCCTGGTGCAGTATCTTCTTGAGGTACGACACGGCGAAGCGGGGCACGTACTTCATTCGGTCCCCCACCTTGGAGCGTAGTATCCGCTCCACGTCCAGCAAAAACACCCGGTCATCTGCCATTGCGCACTTTATCGATAATTGAGTGCAAAAATAATGCAGTTTTTTTGATTCCTTGCCATTCCCGTGCAAAAAATGCGGTGAACGGGGCTTATTTGCCTCCAAAAGGCACTTTCGCCTATACCAACGCGGAGGTTGGCGGGCATGGCATAGGCACGAGTGACTGACGAGTACTGCCCTCACAGGCCAACGAGGTATAGTTTCGATGAACAACCGGAACTTTTGCAAGTGAAACTGACCCTGCACATCCAGAATGAGCCTGCAAGTGAGCCTGTAAATGAACCTGTAAGTGAGCCTGTAAATGAGCCTGTAAGTGAACCTGTAAATGAGCCCGTAAGTGAGCCCGTAAATGAGCCTGCAAATGAGGGGTCCGTCCGGAAACCGGGTGGCGATTATTCGGTTGACCGGCCGTTAACCGGCCGTTGACCAGCCGTTAACCAGCCGTTAACCAAAGTCCGTTCGTTCGGGGAGGGTGTCCTCATGACGTACGACTATAGACCCTAACATCGTACGACTATAACACCTCATGTCGTACGTTAACTGACCCTCATGACGTACGACTATAGAACCTAATGCCGTACGGCGTGACTCTCCCTGATTTCCCGTACGCTTTCTCTCTTCATTAACTGAAACGGTATACACCTTACGCAGGTCCACGTAAGTACTTACGATGGCTCACGTAAGTACTTACGTTGGCCGATGAAAGTACTTACGTTGCCCATCGTAAGTAGTTTCATTTTTTTGCGTAATTTTGCCGACATCAATAAAAGCAAAATGACGGGCATGGGAAAAGGAATATTCAGTCGCACCGAGCGCTTGCTGGGTAGCGGTTTCATGGAGGCGGTACAACGGAAACGGGTCATCATCTTCGGTGTGGGTGGCGTAGGCAGCTGGTGTGCCGAGAGCTTGATACGCACCGGGATACAACATCTCGCCCTTGTCGACTCCGACCGTGTGAGCCTCAGCAACGTGAACCGCCAACTCATGGCTACCCTACAGACCGTGGGCGAAGTGAAGGTGGAGGCGTTGAAGGCACGTCTTCTCTCCATCAACCCGGATGCCGACATCCATGCCTTGCAACAAATCTATTCCGCAGAGACGGCCGCCAACTTCCGTCTCGAAGAATATGACTACATCATCGATGCCATCGACAGTCTGGAGAACAAGGCCACTCTGATACGCCACGCCTGCGAGACGGATGCCGTCCTCTTCTCCTCTATGGGGGCGGCTCTGAAGATGGACCCCACACGCATTGCCGTGGCGGAGTTCTGGAAAGTGAAAGGTTGTCCACTGGGTGCCGCCTTGCGCCGCAAATTCAAGAAAGCACACCTCTTCCCGAAGAAGAAGTTCAAATGCGTCTACAGCGAAGAGTTACTGACAAACAAGGGTACGGGAGAGACGGACGAAACCGCCCAACCTCCGAAGTCGCAAGCCACCGAGGGACCCGGCGACCCGGCTCTGGTGAACCACGACTGGAGCGACACGAAAGCACAAATCAACGGAACGTTGGCGCACGTCACCGCCATCTTCGGCTTTACCTTGGCAGGACTAATCATACAGGATATCCAAAAGAAATCAGACGGTTTACAGGAATGAACAAAGAAACAACCACATACGCGCCCGTAGCCCTCTTTGTCTACAACCGTCTGGACACGGTACGGCGGACTCTGGATTGCCTACAGAAGAACCTGTTGGCGAATCAAACCGAATTGTTTATCTTCTCTGACGGAGGGAAGGACGCGAAGAGCAGCCGACAGGTAGCACGCCTGCGAGCCTTTCTGCGTCAAGTGGACGGGTTCAAACAAGTCACACTGGTGGAACGTCCGTGCAACTTCTACTTGGAGCGAAACATCCTGGAGGGCATTGCGGAGGTTTTCCAGACACACGACCGCCTCATCGTGCTGGAAGACGACATCTGCACATCGCCCTATTTCCTTACCTACATGAACGAGGCGTTGACACAGTATGCCGACTCGGAGAAGGTGATGCACGTCTCCGGATTCACCAACCTGTCAGTCAACGACAAAGAAGACACCTACTTCACACCCCACATGTCCGGTTGGGGTTGGGGCACGTGGCGAAGCAAATGGAATCGCCACTTCCATCACTACGCCAACCGCAACGAAGCGTTGCAAGGGCTCACCGATACGGATTGCCAACGGCTGCAATACGGAGGCTCTTTCCCTTGCCTGAAGTCGCTCGACAAGAACCCCATTCCATGGGACATCTGTTGGGAGATTGCCATCTATCGGCAACAGGGGCTGTGCCTCACCCCTGCCCATACCTTGGTGCGCAACATCGGCATCTACAACGGCACGCATTTCCGTTTCTCCAAACTCATCGGGCACTACGAGTACGACCGTCCCGTCAGCGACCGTCCGGTGGAGTTACCGTCCCCTGCGGCGGACATAGAAGCGGATGCCGAGATAGAGGCTCTCTACCCGGCGGCCTTCAAGGACTGGGGCATCCGCTATACGCCGTTGGGCAAACTCTTACGCTACTTCTACCTGAAATACCTAAAGAAATGACACAGCCGCTGAAAATCGCCTTGGTGAAGCAAGATGTCTACCAGGACCTCTACGTTTGTCCCCCTACAGAAAAAGATGCCCTCAACATCCTGCTCTCATCCCAAGTGCGGGTAGGCCCCATCGGATTGATGGCCGACCTCGACACAGACTTCTACATTGTGAAGGAAGAGCCCACTCCGGAGACGCAGTTCTACCGCTACGTCATCCCCCACATGACACCCTATCTGCGTATGCTGAAGGACCATACGCTGAACCAACTGCCCACGCAGGAGTTCATGTGTCCGGGCAGTACACACACCCACGGAGAGTATTCCGTGTCGTGCGACGAGGTGGACTGGGGAGGATATGACATCGTCATCTCTCTGAACGTGAGCCTGCCTACACGCATCGTGCGTCGCTACCCGAACACCCTGTTCGTCTACATGATAGGCGAGGCCAACATGGCGACCGACCGAGCCCGGTTCGGCTACGATGTCACCCTGAACCAACTGGCACGCGGAAGAGTGTTGAACGACATGCACCAGAGCAGCGAGATAGATTTCCCCTATACCTTTCTGAAAGGGGACACCCTGCAACGGCTACTTGCAACACGTTACCCCCAGACTGTCCGTGAAGGGGTCTTCATGGAGATAAACTCCACTACGGAACGGCCGGTGACCAAAGTTCCGCCATCGTTCCAGCCGTTGGTGGACAAAGGGTATCCCGTCATCCTCCACAAGCAACAGATAGAGGAGAACCTGAAAGCGGTGTACCACTCCAAGTATTTCCTGAAGATGGGCGGTCGGCCCATACGCGGGAACTCGGTGGCAGAGGCCATCTCGTTGGGAAGTCTCGCCCTGATGAACCGGGACGAAGTGACTCACGGCGAACTCATCATCGACGAGTGCAACGTGAAGAGCATGGACGAGGCGGTGGCGTTGATAGACCGTCTGGAGCAGCACCCCGAAGAGTACGAACGTCTGCGCCACAAACAGCAACAGACGTTGACCGACCTTTTCTTTGACAAACCCATGGTCTCGCTACGCAACTGTCTGGAGCAAAAGAGGAAAGAAGGCTCGGCTGCGGCCTACCCCTTCACCAAACGGATGGCGGACAAACTCTACATCTACAAAATGGCAGTGTATGCGCAGTTGCATCTGTTGTTGCGCACAATAAAAATAAAGAAATGGTAACTCCCGAATAGAAAAAAACGTACTTTTGCAGAAACTTTACCGAAGGAGAGTTATGAGGGTACTTATCATCAATACATCCGAAAGGACAGGTGGGGCTGCCATTGCCGCATGGCGACTGATGGCCGCACTGAATAACAACGGGATAAAGGCCAAGATGCTGGTGAGAGACAAAGAGACCGACCAGCTGACCGTGGTGGAACTGAAGAAATCGCTGCTCAACCTGTGGAAGTTCGTGTGGGAGCGCGTCGTCATCTGGAGAGCCAACTCATTCAAGCGGCATGAGCTCTTCTCGGTGGACATTGCCAACACGGGTATTGACATCACCGCTCTCCCGGAGTTCAAACAGGCGGATGTCATCCACCTCCACTGGATAAACCAAGGAATGCTCTCGTTGCGCAACATCCAAAAGATACTGGATTCCGGGAAGCCGGTGGTATGGACGATGCACGACATGTGGCCCTTCACAGGCATCTGCCATTATGCGGAGACTTGCGAACGTTACCAGACCGAGTGCCACGACTGCCATTTCCTCTATGACGGCGGCGGCAAGAAAGACCTCTCTTACAAGACCTTCCAGAAGAAAAAGAAACTCTTGGCACACGCGCACATCACCTTCGTAGCCTGTAGCCAATGGCTGGAGGCGATGGCAAAGAAGAGTGCCCTGCTGCAAGGACAGACCATCACGAACATTCCCAACGCAATCAATATCAACCTCTTCAAACCGCGCGACAAGCAGGAGGCACGCAAGAAGTGCGGACTGCCCGAGGAGAAGAAGTTACTGCTGTTCGGATCGCTGAAGATTACCGACAAGCGCAAGGGCGTGGATTACCTGATAGAAGCCTGCAAGTTGTTGCACGAGAAGTATCCGGACCTAAGCGACCAGCTGGGTGTGGTCATCGTGGGAAAGCAGGCGGAGCAGGTGACACAGCTGATTCCGTTCCCTGTCTACGACATGGCCTACGTGAGCGACGAGAAGAAGCTGGTGGACATCTACAACGCCGTGGACCTCTACGTCACCTCGTCGTTGCAGGACAATCTGCCCAACACCATTGTGGAGGCGATGGCCTGCGGCATCCCGTGCATCGGGTTCAACGTGGGCGGCATACCGCAGATGATAGACCATCTACACAACGGCTACGTAGCCGAATACATGTCGGCGGACGATTTCGCCAATGGCATCCATTGGGCGTTGAGCCAAGGCAACTACCAGGAGCTGAGCGAGGAGGCTTACCGCAAAGCCCTCACTTGCTACTCCGAACATACGATAGCTCAAAAATACATCAACATCTATAACAGGGTAACGCATCATGGTGCATGATCATTTCTTCCACCCCAAGTTTTCCATCATCACCGTTACCTACAACGCGGCAAAGGTGCTGGAGGATACCATCCAGAGCATCGTGACGCAGACCTACAAGAATGTGGAGTATATCCTTGTCGACGGAGCTTCCACCGACGGTACGATGAGCATCGTCAACCGCTACCGCAGCCATATCCACACCGTTGTAAGCGAACCTGACGACGGGCTCTATGACGCGATGAACAAGGGACTTCGTCTGGCTACGGGCGACTACGTCTGTTTCCTCAACGCGGGCGATTGCCTACACGAGGACGACACGCTGCACCTGATGGTGCGTGCCCTCAACGAGGCGCAGACCGAGCATGCCGACATGGATTTGCCCGACGTAATCTACGGAGAGACGGACATCGTGGATGCCGAAGGCCACTTCATCCGGATGAGACGGCTCCACACTCCCGAGCACCTTACCTGGAAGAGTTTCCAACAAGGCATGCTGGTGTGTCACCAGGCATTCTTCGCCAAGCGCAGTCTGGCCGAACCTTACGACCTCTCCTACCGCTTCTCCGCGGACTTCGACTGGTGCGTACGGATTATGAAGAAGTCACATCTGCTTTTCAACACTCACTTGACACTGATTGATTACCTGCAAGAGGGATTGACCACACAGAACCACCGGGCTTCACTGATGGAACGTTTCCGCATCATGTGCCGACACTACGGCGTGGTGTCCACCGTGCTCCACCATTTCGGCTTCGCCTTGCGACTGGGTCTCTACAAGCTAAGGAATCATTAGGAGGAGAACTCCACCCGATGCCCTCTCACCGCAAAGCCGGCGCGCAGATGGAAGATGGCAAAACCTACCAAGGAGAATGTTATCAGTGACAACCACTCAAAGAGGATGGCATTCTGACTGCCTGGAATCAGCAAGCTAATCAGAGCAAGCGCGAAATAGACGCAGAAGAGAAAGACCAGCATCGCCAAGCTTCGGGTGTCCGCGACACCCGAGTCCGCCATCCGCTCCCTAAGGGCATAACGCTGTGATTCCGTGAAGAGCCAATGGGCACAGACGGACACCTCCAGAAACATCAGAACGTTCAGTGCCACGGAGAGCGTCTTAGGCAAATCCATCTCCGCATAGGAGAAGTACGAGGAGAAAGAGAATCCGTGGACGGAACAGAACTCTCCGAAACAGCCGACATAGAAAATCACCAATAGCAGAAAAGGTACCGACAGCGCAGCCATACTCCCGAACGACACTTTCGTCGACTGCATCAAGTAGAGTATGGAGCCTGTCAGCAGGTACGCCTGGCAAATGTAGGCTACCGGAACAAGGAATCTATCGCACAGGCCGCAATCATCGCAGTAGGCTACCATCGTCCATTGCACTGAGTTGACAAGCATGGCAATCAAGGCACAAAGTGCGAACAGGCGCTTCAGACAAACGTATTCCTTGCTGTAAGCGCCTTTCGCGGAAAGAAAGACAACGGCCAACGCCAAATAAAGGAAGCTGCTGACCAAGTATGAGATAGATTCAATAGTACACATATATAGCACTCCTTCTATTTCTTTATCATATTAGATTCCACAACAAAAGACCGAAACCCAACGGACAGGGCCATAAATCCCGTTCCGTCTTCACGAAATCGAAGTCGATTCCTATGGCAAACGCCATACTCTGCAACTCCCTGCGCCCAAATGACTTTTCCTGTTGCTGGCCTGTTTTCCGGTCTCATCCATTCGATTTTGAGGTAAAGATATATTCTTTTAATGATATATCTACCCCCCCCCCACTATTTAACACATTTTAATTACCTATCAGCCAAAAGGCTTCTTCGTTCACATTTCATTCGTAAACGAAGCCTCCTCTCAGCACGTCGAAGAGTCCGGTGTCGAGCAGTCGCAACGTGGGGATGACGGGCAATGCGGCAAACGACAAGGTTATGAAGGGGTCGATGCGTGTGTTGACACCCAAGCGATGGGCACGTTCCTCCAATCGGTGGATGCCAGCGATAGCCTCGTCGGTATCGAGGGCGGACATCAGTCCGTAGTAGGGCAACGCAAATTCATCGGCCACCTTTCCTTGGGAGGCGATGACATACCCTCCGCCTATCTCACGCAACCGGTTACAAGCCACAGCCATATCCGTGGCGTTGTCACCCGCGCAGATGACATTGTGTGAGTCGTGCGACACGCTGGTGGCCACCGCTCCCCCATGAATGTCGTACCCAATCAACGGGCAGACGGCAACGTTGCCGTTCTTGCCATACCGCTCTACGGTCGCCAACAGGTTGTGCGACATCCACTCACCCGGTTGCAAGGACACCTTTTGTGTCAAGAGCTGTCCTTCCACCAGACCTATGGCGATATGCTGATGTGACTCGGGGAGCTGGAAGTCATCCGCCGTGAGGGTGCGGAACTTCACCGTGTTCACAGGCGTGCCGGTGGCGGGTTCACCGTTCTCCTTCAGCACCTCCTCCGTGGGCACACCATCCTTCAGCACGTGATAAATCTTGTTGCACGCCTCATCCGTCACCACGATGTCGGCCACATAGCCCTCGCGCAGGTTACCGCGGTTGGGCAGGTGATAGAACCGGCAGACGTTGTACGAGGCCATGCTTGCCGCCTCTCCCCACGAGAATCCCATCCGCAGCGCCATGCGGACAATGTAGGAGATATGTCCCTCGTTGTGGATGGACGAGAGGTGCTTGTCATCCGTGCAGAACGCCAGACGCGAACAATCGAGGTGGTGTTCCTTGGCGCAAGTGAGCAACGCCTCCGCATTGTGCGCGGCACTGCCTTCACGGATATAGATGTTCATGCCGCGGTCGTAGCGTTGCATCATCCCTTCGGCATCGTAACATTCGTGGTCGTTGCTGATGCCGTGAGCCACGTACGCGTCGAGCAACGAAGCGTCCATGCCCGAGGTGTGTCCGTCGATAGGCCGACCCTTGAACAGCTCCAGCTTGGCCATCATTTCGGGGTTTTCATTGACCACGTCCATGAAGGACATCACCTCGCCCAGCCCCACCACATCCTTGCGGTCGACGAACTCACGCATCTGGTCTGCGGTGAAATGTCCCGCACCGTTGGTATCGAAAGGGGTAGCGGGCACACACGAGGGCACTACCGTGAAGACACTGATTGGGGCTTTGGCAGCCTCATCCAAGAACGTCCGCAAGCCCTCCGCACCAGCCACGTTCACCACCTCGTGAGGGTCGGCAATGACTGCCGTGGTGCCGCAAGGCAATACGGCCTTGCCGAAGGTCTTGGGCAAGACCATGGACGACTCGATGTGGACATGAGCGTCTATGAATCCGGCCGTCACGATGCGGTCCGTACAGTCTATGACGCGGTCTGCTTCCTTGGGGTCAATATCGGGGGCTATACGGGCAACCTTTCCGTCGGCTATCAGCACGTCGGCCGGTGTGACCGTGCGGCGTTCCGCATCCACCACCCGTCCATTCTTCAGTAACAATGTTTGGCTTTTCATGTTTCGTTCTATGTTTGTACGGACTCTCTTCAGAACCCGATGCGTGATACATTATTGTGCAACAAAGTTATGAAATTATTCCGTATAAACAAGAGGAGAGAGGGTAAATCCGAGACCTGCGCACAAAAAAGACGACCCCGCCACCGTGATGCTTTCACACGATGACGGAGCCGCGTCCTGCATTTCCTCTTACAAGGAGGTATTATGGTTTACTCCAACGGAGTGAACTTGAAGTTCTTGAAGCGAGCCTCGCCCTTACCGCAAACGAACAAGGCGGGCAGCATGCTCTGGAACTCGTAGAGCGTGTTGTGGTTGTAACCGGAAACCTCCATGCCCCACGTTTCGCGCGTCCACGTCTTGCCGTCGTAACTGTAAGCGCCCGTCACCACCTGGTTGTTGTTGCGAATCTTCAGCCACAAGTGGTTTTCGCCTTCGTTCATGCCGCTGCGGTTGGCTTTGCCCTTGCGCAAGCGATAGCGTTTCTCGCTGTCGAAGCCCGTACCGACAAAGAAGTCGCTGTTGTAGTAGAGCATCAGTCCGGCCATCGTCTCGGGGTCTTTCTCCACCTCCACTTCCACTTCGTAGGCACGCATACCGGCCACGAACATGATAGGACAGGATTGGGACGGGTCATCGCCCAACGCCTTCATCGTCATCACGCCATCCTTCACCTGGATACGTTCCGGGTCGTAGGCTTTGTAGAACTTCCACTCAAGTCCAGGACGGAACTCCTTCAGGTGTTCACGGCGATCGGCTTGTTTCTCCGAAGCGATAGGCTTGGCAATCGGTTTCTCTATGGCAGTGCCCGGCAACGATGCCTTGAACCATCCGTCCTCGGTCATCTCCACAGGCTCCATCAAAGTCTGACGGCCTAAGCTGGTGAAGCTGTTCTCGTAAGAGTGGTACACCACGTACCAACGGCCGTCGGGCGTGTCTATCAGAGAGCCGTGTCCCTTGGACCACCAACGTTCGGTACGTTTCTCCGTGTGGATAATGGGGTTATAGGGAGAGTTTTCCCAAGGGCCATTGATGGATTTGGAACGAGCCATCACCACCATGTGGCTGGTAGGAGGTCCTGCCGTGCCACCCTCGGCATTGAGGTAGTAGTAGTAGTCGCCAATCTTGCGGAGCTTCGGTCCTTCCAAGCAAAGTCCTTCGGTTTCCCACTCCTCGGGGTATTGCCAACCCTCGTAGACTTTCTCTTCTGTTCCGGGCACGATAGCCAGTCCGTCATCGGTCAGCTTCACCCGTTTACCGCCACTCATGAACATCCAGCGCGTGCCGTCCTCACCCACTACGTGGCAAGGGTCGATGTTGCCAATCTTCAGGTCGATGGGGTCACTCCACGGGCCATAAGGCGAGTCGGCATAGGTCACGAAGTTCATCCTTCCCTTAGGATGAGCCACGGTAAAGTAGATGTAGTATTTGTCGCCATACTTGGAGATATCCGGTGCCCACACGGAGCCCAGATAGGTTTTCAGGGCGAAGCTGATAGGTTCCCAGTTCACCAAGTCTTTCGAGTGGAACACCGTCAGTCCGGGCACATAGTCGAAAGCGGAGTGGGTCATGTAATAATCGTCGCCTTCACGCATAATCGTAGGGTCGGGATAGTCGCCCCCGAGAATCGGGTTGAGGTAGGTACCGTCGCCCAAATCGCCTTGTCGGTTGGACACGGCTACGTTGGCATTGTCGTCCGCTTGCTGCTTCGGTGCGGTTTGGCATCCGACCACCAGCAAAGCGCAGGCAAGCGCCGCGAGTGTTTGTTTCTTCATGAAATTTGATTTTTAAAGTTATACATTAATATATTAGAGTGATTCCGTTTCTCTCCGAGCCACGTTCCGAGTCGTCCTGTCACCAAAGGCCGCCGTTCATTTCAGGTCAGTAGGCAAATGGTTGAGGAAGGCGCGTGTCACGTCGAACGACTTCTCCGCCATGGTATCCCAGAAGTTGAGGTACTCGTTGAAGTGATTTTCGCCTCCAGGGATGTCGCTGATGATGCGGAAACTGAGGAAAGGCACCTCATAGAGATAACATACCTGAGCAATGGCTCCCGACTCCATGTCCACAGCCATTCCTTCGGGGAAGCGGCTCTTGATGACGGCCAGTTGCTTGTGGTCCGTGATAAACTGGTCGCCACTGCAAATCAGTCCGCCCAGCACACGCGTTTCGGTCTTTATCCCCAACGCGCAATGATACAATTTCCGGTTACTCTCGTAAGTGGCAGGCAAGCCCTGCACCTGTCCCGCTTCGTTCTCCGGGCCGCAATCCACGTCGTGGTAGACCACCCGGTCGCCCGCCACCACATCCATCACATGGAGGGAGGTGTCGATGCCGCCCGCCACGCCGGTATTGATAAGGCAGTCCGGTTGGAAGTGATGTATCAGCTCCAGCGCGCCTACCGCGGCGTTTACCTTGCCGATGCCCGACTGTGCCAGCACAATGACGTTGCCGTTGAGCGCCCCCTTCACAAAGGAGTAGCATCCCTTCGTGACCGTCTCCTTTCCGCTGAGGAGCGACTGTATCTGCTCATGCTCTTTCTGCATGGCATTGATGATTCCTATAATCATAACTGTATGTGTTCCGCTTTTGGTGTTTGCTTGCAAAGATAATGCAAATCGGGAGCAGAACAACAAGCCTGCCTGATTATTTTGTCGGGAAGGGTTTGTCTTGTCCAAAGTTTGTGCAAGCGAAGTTAGGAGCGGCCACGGAAATGCGTTATCTTTGTCCGCAAATTCAATGGACAGCTTATGAACTTACAGAAGAGAATCCTACCCGACGTGGTGGCAATCCTGCTTTTCGCCCTCCTTTCAGTGGCCTATTTCGCTCCAGCGGTGTTCGAGGGGCGCATCCTCTCGCAACACGATTCCGTCGCAGGCATCGGTGCCGGCAAGGAGTCCGCTGACTACCAAGCGCAGACGGGCGAACGCACCCGTTGGACCAACGCTTTGTTTGGCGGCATGCCGACCTATCAAATGGCACCCAGCTACACCTCCACCGACTCGTTGCGCAGTGTGGAGAAGTGTTACAAACTCTTCCTCCCCGAGACGGCCGCACTGGTGTTCATCATGCTGTTGGGCTTCTACATCCTCTTGCGCGCCTTCAACTTCAAGGTTTGGCTGGCGGCGTTAGGAGCCATCGTGTGGGCTTTCTCCTCTTATTTCTTCATCATCATCTCCGCAGGACACCTTTGGAAGTTCTACACGCTGGCCTACGTTCCGCCTACGATAGCGGGCATAGTCCTTGTCTACCGCGGACGCTATCTATGGGGAAGCATCGTCACGTCGCTCTTCCTGGCTCTGCAGATTCTCTCCAACCACATACAGATGAGCTACTACTTCTGCTTCGTGATGTTCTTCATGGTCATCGCCATCGGAGCGGATGCCTGGAAGAAGAAAGAACTGCCCCGTTTCTTCAAGTCCACCGGCGTGTTGGCACTGGCGGTCTTAGTGGGTGTGGCGGTGAACCTTTCCAACCTCTACCACACCTATCAGTACAGTAAGGAGACGATGCGCGGCAAGAGCGAACTGGTGAAGCCGGACACAGGGAACCAAACCAAAAACGGATTGGACCGCGACTATATCACGCACTGGAGTTACGGAATCGGCGAGACCTTCTCGTTGCTGGTGCCTAACGTCAAGGGAGGCGCTTCCATCCAAGGGAGCAAACCGCTGTTGATGTCCGACAACAAGACAGCTATGAAGAAAGCCGACACGCGGTTCATGGCCATCTACAACCAGTTCTACCAATACTGGGGCGAGCAGCCCGGCACCTCCGGCCCCGTCTACGTGGGGGCTTTCGTACTGATGCTGTTCTTCTTGGGAGCTTTCATCGTGAAAGGTCCTATGAAGTGGGCTTTGGTGGCAGCCACCGTGCTCTCCATCCTCCTCTCGTGGGGAAAGAACTTCATGGGCTTCACCGACTTCTTCCTCGATTACGTACCCATGTACGACAAGTTCCGTGCGGTCTCTTCCATCTTGGTCATTGCGGAGTTCACCATCCCCTTGTTGGCGATGATGGCATTGAAAGAAATCATAGAGCAGCCGCAGCTGCTGCGTGGACGCATCCGTCCGTTCCTCATCGCCTTCGGGCTGACAGGAGGAGTGGCATTGTTGTTCGCCGTCGCCCCGCGACTGTTTTTCCCGTCCTACGTCTCTTCCACGGAGTTGAGCGCATTGCAGAACAATAACTTGGGTGAATTCCTGTCTCCCATCCTCGCCAATCTCGAAGAGATGCGTGTGGCAATATTCACCGCCGACGCTTGGCGCAGCTTCTTCATCGTCCTGATAGGGGCACTGTTGCTGTTGTTCTATAGCAGAGGAGCACTGAAAAGCCGTTGGTTGGTGACGCTGGTGGCTCTGCTCTGTCTCGTGGACATGTGGCAAGTGAACAAACGCTACCTCAATGACGACATGTTTGTGGAGAAGAGCAAGCGCGAGCAGGTCTTCAGACCTACCCGGACAGACAGCGACATCCTGAAGGACAAAAGTTTGGACTACCGTGTGCTCAACTTGGCATCGAACACCTTCAACGAGAACGAGACTTCCTATTGGCACAAGAGCGTGGGCGGATACCATGCCGCCAAGCTCCGCCGCTACCAGGAACTGATAGAAACGCACATCGCCGATGAGATGCGGAGCATCTATCAAGAAGTGGCGGATAATTTCGGCGACATGGCGAAGGTGGAGGGAGCGACGTTCCCCGTGGTGAACATGCTCAACACACGCTGGTTTATCTTCCCCGGCAAAGGACAGACTACCATCCCCTTGCAGAACCCGAACGCCTACGGCAACGCTTGGTTCACCAATGAGGTGAGATACGTCAGCAATGCCAACGAGGAGCTCGATATGCTCCACATGGTCAACCTGAAAGAGACGGCTGTGGTGGACAAGAAGTTCCAAGGCAAATTAGGAGACGACGAGGCTGCTGCACAGCAAACAGCGGCGACCGATTCTACCCGACAGGTGACACTCACCTCGTACCTCCCCAACAAGCTGACCTACGACGTAGAGTCCAAGGCGGGCGGTTACGTGGTCTTCTCCGAGATATACTACCCCGGATGGCAAGCGACGATTGACGGGAAAGAGGCTCCTCATGGACGTGCGGACTATGTCCTGCGTACCATGTACGTACCGGCTGGCAAACATGCCATTGTCTTCACCTTCGACCCTGTCTCCCTCCACGTTACAGAGACCATCGCCTTCTGCGCGTTGGGAATCTTGGTCATAGGGGTCTTGGCAGGGTTGTTCCTGGCGTTCAGGAGAAGCCGCAAGGCGGCTTAACGGGGCTCGGGAAGGTTGGCTTTCAACGGGCAGAGGTTCACTTGCCCGTCAGACCTGTATCCACGAGTTTGTAGAGTTTGTCGCTCGGCCGAATCTTGTCCGGTACTTTGAAGGAGACGTGTGCGCCCTTCTTCACCGTCTGCACGGGTTTCAGGTTGACGCGCGCCTCGTCCAGGGTGAGGAACATCGCCCCCGTCGTAGGACCGGTTACGAGCAGCTTGTCGCCTACCTCTATTTCCGCGGCCTCTATCAGGAACTCCGCCACACCGATGTTGCTGAAGTACTTGATGCCCTTGCCCGCATAAATCTTCCGCTCCGTGGCCTCCGACCCGTAGTTGCGGCTCCACTCGCCCAGGCGTTGCCCCAGGTAATAGCCGTTCCAGAAGCCCCGGTTGAATACCGTCTTCAACCGCTCGTCCCAAGCGTCCTTTTTCTCTTCCGTGAAGGTTCCTTCGAGGTACGAACGGATGGCTTCCTTGTAGCACTCCACTACCGTGCGCACATATTCGGGGCCGCGGGCACGACCCTCTATCTTGAACACCCTCACGCCGGCCTCTATCATCTCGTCCATGAAGCGTATCGTCTTCAGGTCCTTGGGCGACATGATGTATTTGTTGTCCACCTCCAGCTCGATGTCGCTCTCGCGGTCGCGCACCGTATAGGCGCGTCGGCACACCTGCATGCAAGCGCCCCGGTTGGCCGAGGCATTCAGCTCGTGCAGGCTCAGGTAGCACTTGCCCGACACCGCCATGCAGAGCGCACCATGGCAAAACATCTCTATCCGAATCAGCTCGCCCTTCGGGCCGCGGATTTGTTCCTCCACAATCTGTCGGTGTATCTCCGCCACCTGTTTCAGGTTCAGCTCCCGAGCCAACACCACCACGTCGGCAAACCTCGCGTAGAAACGGAGCGCCTCCGCATTGGAGATGTTCAACTGGGTGGAGAGGTGTACCTCCTGCCCGATGCGGTTGCAATAATCCATCACGGCCACGTCGGCGGCAATCACCGCCGAGATGCCCGCCGTCCTGGCGGCATCCACGATGGTATGCATCAACGCGATGTCCTCGTCATAGATGATGGTGTTGACGGTAAGGTAACTCTTAATCCCGTGTTGGTCGCAGATGGAGGCAATCTCCTTCAGGTCGTCGATGGTGAAACTGTTGGAAGACCTCGCCCGCATGTTCAGGTTCTCTATTCCGAAGTAGATGGAGTCCGCCCCGGCCTGTATGGCTGCCGCCAAAGACTCGCGCGACCCCACCGGGGCCATTATTTCAAATTCGTTCAACGTATGCATTACTCCTATTTTGCGTGCAAAGATAGTGAAAAGATGGGTCAGTCCGGAAACCCGGTGGCGATTATTCGGTTAACCGACCATTGACCAAC
>CAVJRQ010000019.1:0-12623 GCA_963652075.1 Acutalibacteraceae bacterium | reverse complement strand
CAGCGTGGGCTGGAGTCACCTCATCTTCGACGACCGCTACAGCGACATCGTGGACATCTATGAGGGAGGCTATATGCACAACCGCGGCGTGTTCCGTTCCGAGTCAAACTCTTGTATGAACAACGATATCCCTTACTACAGCACCATCAGCCGTGAGAGCATCGTGAAGCGCATCAAGAAGTATGCCGGAGAAGAATACTCTTTCGAGGAGTTCGTGAAGAACGACAAGCGCGATGCCGGCGCGGTGAGCACCCGTGCGGGAGTGGACGACAGCGGCTACCGCAACGCCGGAACCTACCAGCACGAGCCGGTTATCCACAAGGGTAGTCCGTTGAATATGACCAAGGTGAAAAACCATCGTTAACGCCATTAAAAAGAAGATTATGAAGAAGCAGATTATAAAATACGCAAGCTTTGCGTTGGCTATCATGGGATTGGCATCCTGTGGAGAGGACTCGAACCAGACTCCCCAACCCTTGGATGCAAAAGCGACACCGATGACTTTCGTGGTGACCCATCCACGGCAGACCAAAGCCACGGATACCGACTTTGAACAGAGCGACAAGATAGGACTCTATGTAGCGGACTCGGACGCTGTCTTGGAAATAGGCGGCAACTTGGTCAACAACGAGGCGCTGACCTACGACGGCACCAAATGGACTGCCGCCCGCACCCTCTATTGGGACGACGGCACCTTCAATGCCTACGCGTACTACCCCTACGTACAAAGCGTGAGCAGCATCGGAGACCAACCGTTTAGCGTGGCTACGGACCAGAGTACAAAGAAGACGGAGACCGCCTTGGGCGGCTATGAGGCAAGCGACCTGCTCTTTGCCACCACCAAGGGTGTCACGGCATCGGCATCGCCGGTGAATCTTACCTTCAAGCACATCATGAGTAAGCTCAAGATTCGGTTGGTGAAAGGGGAGGACTTCGAGGGCGACATGCCTACCACCGCCACAATCTACATCCACAACACGGTGCCTACGGCAACGGTAGACCTGCAAGCCGGTGTGGTGACACGCTATGTGAAAGGTACGAGACAGACCATCATAGCCCGCCAAGACGACGACACCAGCTACTCGGCCATCATCGTGCCGCAGCGCGTAGAGAACCGTATGCCTCTCATCGAGGTAGTGATGAAGGGCGTGAGCTATCTCTTCGAGAGCAAGTTCCAGTTCAAGCCGGGTGTACAGCATCTCGTCAGCCTCGTCATCTCCGACAACCCGGACAAGGTGAAGATAGAGATTGGCGGTGAAATACAAAACTGGCAATAGGAACCCAAACAAGAACGATTGTAAAGACACGAAATGAAGAAGACGGTATATATATTGTCCCTTCTGACACTCTTATTAGTAGGATGGGTGGCAGCCTTATGGCTGCCGCCCTTTGCCGGCTATAAGGACGACATCAAGGAAACACGCTACGGACTGAACGAAGGCTTCGAGCTGGTAGAACAGACAATAGGCGACGGCAAGACCCGTTATGTGGTGAAGGACAGTGAGGACCACGAACTGTTCGTCATCCCTTTGCGCGGTTGTCTGTTGGACATGCGCTACCGGAACGGTCAGCTGAAATTCCGGGAGCGGAAATCCAAGAGGGAAGGATATATCGACCGTCAGGGAATGGTTGTCTTCACGGACGGCCACGCGGACCTGCCTGCCGAGAGGAAGCGGGAAATCGTGAATACGCCACCGGAGGTAAAGACGACCGAAGCGGTGAAAAACAACGAGAGGACACAAGGCAACGCCCTTGAGTCCGTCGACCTGCGACAGCTGGTGCAGAGCAACCCTTTCTACAAGGAAGCGTCAAAGATAGTACAGGGTAAACTGGAGGAAGACGACGCGAAGCGTCGGCATCTGATTCTCAACTACTGCGAACACTTCCGCACGGCCTACACGACCAAGGATATTGACTTTCTCCGCCAAGTCTTCAGTGACAACGCACTCATCATCGTCGGCAATGTGGTGAAGCCTGTCGCCAATGACGACAAGTGTCAGGCGGATGCCAAAATCACCTACGCCATACGCTCAAAACAAAACTACATGGCACGACTCTCCAAAGTGTTTGCCGCCAACAAACGCATCGACGTGAAGTTCTCCGGATTCCGCATCATGCGCCACCCGACCATGGACGGCATTTACGGGGTCACGCTCCGTCAGCAGTACAAGAGCGACAACTACAGCGATGACGGCTACCTCTTCCTGCTCTGGGACTTTCGGGACAAGTCCATGCCCCTCATCCATGTGCGTACCTGGCAACCTGCCCAAAGCGTCGATGAGGGTAATGAGATTATAGGCATACAGGATTTTAATTTACAATAAGGAGACATGAGCACCCATAGAGAAAGACGAAGAGACTGGATCATAAGGACGATGACGCTTTGTGCGGCATTGGTTCTGTGCGCACCGTTTGTGCGGGCGCAGGAATTCTCCGTAGCGAGCTTCCGCCAGCTACCCAACGATGTGAGCGCGTTCATACAACCGGTGCGCGACCTGAACGACGAGGCCTGCGCACTCATCAAAGTGGAGGCACCCGAAGAATTCGCTTTCTCTTCTCCTCTGGGCATCGTGAAGCGCAAGGACGAGGTTGGCGAGATATGGCTCTATCTCCCGAAAGGTACACGAACCCTCACCTTGAAGCACCCTGAATGGGGCGTGTTGCGTGATTACCGGTTGGGCAAGCAGTTGGAAAGCCGCATGACCTACGAATTGAAACTGAATCTCCCCAAGCAGACACCCATCATACAGGAACTGCACGATACCATAGTGGAGATAAAAACCATCATCGACACGGTCGCCGTCACCAAGAAACGTGCGCCCATGCCTTTGTCCACGCACCTCCTGCTGACATCCTCCCTGCATACCGACGGTCCTTCATGGGGTATCCTGGCAGCCATCCTACGGAGGCACGGAGTCTACCTGCATCTGAGTAGCGACTTCCGGACGACAGGGAATACCGTAGGTACCTGCGACAAACAGGGCTATCTGACAGGAACGACGGACAAACCTTACTATACGGGCAATACGCGACACGGCAACTATTCCATCACGGCAGGAGCCATTCATCACCTTACCCGCGGCGTTTGTCTGTTTGAAGGGTTGGGCTATGGCCGTTCCGCCACGGCGTGGCAGCAGACAGATAGCAGCGGTGGTGGGTATCTGCTCAACGAAGGCTTGACCCATAAAGGCATCACTGCCGAGCTGGGTCTGTTGGCATCGTTCGGCAGGGTGAGCGCCGCCGCTTCGGCTATCACCATTGCCGGCAAACAGTGGCAGTGCAGTATTGGAATCGGAATAAAATTGGGGAGGTAAACGGAAATTATGAACGGCAAGACTATCATATATGTTATCAGTGCGCTGATGGGCTTGACTGCAACCACCGGATGCAGCAGCGACAAGCCAACCTGGCTTGAACCCCGTCTCAACACGCAGGACGCTACGGACATCACACGGAACGCGGCCACGCTACACGGTACGGTTTCCTTGGAAGGCGATGCCGACATGCCGAAGCTCCTCTTCCGGTATGGCGATACGGAGAGCATGAACACCCTTACCGCCGAAGTGCAGCCCAACGGAGCGGATGTCGACTTGCCGATAGAAGGACTCACGGCAGGCACTACCTATTACTATCGGTTGGAAGGCAGCAACGGACGCATCACCACCACCGGCAATACGGTGTCATTCACTACCCAACCCAATGTGAATCCCACCTTGCAACCCATGGCTCTTCTGAGCCACGGACCGACAAGTTCCATCGTGGCCTATGAGATAAGCGATGACGGCGGTGATCCGGTGACCGAGACAGGCTGCTATGTTTACTTGACTGACGCACCGGAGGACAAACACAAATGCGCCGTCGACAACTTTGACGGCAAAGCGGGCAAGGTGAAGCTACGCATCGGAGACCTGAAAAGAAACAGTAACTATCAGTTTGCCCCTTATGCGAAGAACAACGTGGGAGAATCCGTAGGAGACCCCGTTGGCTACACCACTTCGGATGCCGTGGTGCTTGATGAAGCGGGCGAATTCACGACGCTGATGGGAGACAATCTGTATGAGCATGCCTCACTCTCTTTGGCAGGGAAGATGAATGGCGATGACCTGAGTTGCCTGCGTCTGATGATGGGACGCGACCCGTCGGAAGCGGAAACCCAAGGCAAACTGACCGACATTGACATGACCGACGTGGAGATAGTCTCCGGAGGCGGTCACTACGGGTCGTCGAGGTATACGCAAGACGGTGTCGTCGGGCAGGGTCTCTTTGCCAACTGCGACAGGCTGACGCGCGTAACGCTGCCTGCCAAGGCTACCACGTTGGAGAAAGACGCCTTCAAGGATTGCACCTCCCTGAGCAAGATAGTGATAGCGGCAAACATCCGCAGCCTGTTGCCGTCGAGCGGATGCACCGTACTGGAAGACATCAGCGTCTCGTCCGCCAATGCCGACTACAGCAGTCGGGACGGAGTGCTGCTCAATGCCGACGGCACGGAGATAGTATGGTTTCCCATGGGAAAGAAAGGGGAGTACACGCTTCCTTCCTCTATCACAAGTATTGCAGACTACGCCTTCAAGGAGTGCAGCATCGAGACCTTCCTCTTTCCCGACGGACTGAAAAGTATAGGGCAAGGGGCGTTCATGAACAGCAAGGTGAAGGAGGTCGCGCTGCCCGAACAACTGAAACAAATACCGACCGGCGCATTTCAGAATTGTACGCAGCTCAAGGTGGTGCGTCTGGGCAGTAAGATGGAACTGATTACAGCCTACGCTTTCGACCAATGCCCGTTGACGGACCTCTATGTGGAGGCCGCTGACCCTCCCGTATGCGAGGACAATGCGTTCAGCTACAGCAAGGGAACGGGTTTTACGTCCACTTGTGTGCTGCACGTGCCCGCAGGGAAAAAGACAGTCTATCAGACCCATTCCAAATGGAAAGTATTTTCACATATAACAGAAGATTGAATTATGACGACACCTGAAATAGAAGAACTGAAATCTCTCGTAGAGCAGGAATACGGTAGAATACTTGGTACTACCACGGACTTTGAGGAGTTTTCCTACCATCTCGAAAGGAAAACGGGCGGCAAAGTGTCTCCCTCCACCCTCAAGCGACTGTATGGTTATGTCAACGATGCCCACAAGCCGCGCGCCGTGACATTGGACATCCTGTCGCAATACATCGGCCACAAGAATTACCTCGCGTTTACGCAATGGCTCAAGACCAGCACGAAGTACAACTCTTCGTTTTTCAAGGCGAACCAGTTGGTGAGCAACGAACTGAATGAGGGCGATGAGATAGCCATCGGTTGGAGCCCGAACCGGGTGCTGCATCTGCGCTATCTGGGCGAAAGCACCTACGAGGTCACAGCGTCCGAGAACAGTAAACTGCAGGTGGGGGACACGTTCGTGACCGGTTGTTTCATCAAGGAACAGCCGCTCTATCTGCCCTATATCGAGCGCAATGGAGAGCGTACCGCCTCATTCGTGGCAGGAAGAAACGGAGGTCTCACCATAATCAGCAGAATCAAGAAATGATTACATCCGGCTTTACAACCGACCTTACGGAGGAGATGAACGAGGCTGACGCGATGGCCGAGAAGAACGAGTTCAGGAATATCAGCCTCTACTACGAGTCTGAATCCGGTCACGCGAGACTTTTCACAGCCACCCGATACGGCAAGCGGTTCATGCTGAAATGCCTGAAAAGCGATTTCCAGTACACGCCGGTATACCATCAGATACAAAACAAGGAGTTCGAGATAGGGGTACAGCTTGAACATCCCAACATCTGTCGCACGATAGGACTGGAGCAGGTTGAGGGTCTCGGACCGGTTATCATAATGGAATACGTTGACGGTGACAACCTGCAAACGCTGATAGACAAGGGTGCGCTTACGGTTGCGTTGGCAAAGAACATAGCCGACCAACTCATGGACGCGTTGGAGTATATGCACGTCAAACAGGTTGTTCACCGAGACCTGAAACCGTCGAACATCATGGTGACGCATCAGGGCCACAACGTCAAAGTCGTCGACTTCGGTCTTTCTGACAGCGACTCGTTCTACATACTCAAGGCTCCCGCAGGCACTTCCGGCTACATCGCGCCCGAACAGTTGCTGCCCGAAGCGAAACCCGAGCCGGTGGCGGACATCTACTCCCTGGGGTGTGTCATCAAGGAAATGGCCAAGGTGGCGAACTGTCGCAAACTGAAGACAATGGTCGCTCTTTGTACCGTTCGCGATGCGGGCAAGCGTCCGAAAAGCATCGACGATTTGCGTCTGAAGATGATAGACTATTCCGCTCTGCATCTGTTGGTTGTCGCTCTCTCCATAGGTTGCTTGGTCTTGGTGGCGGCTATCGCCGGGTCCTATTACTATAAATACAAATCATCCGATACGCGGGATGGCGCGACACCGCGTCCATACGAAGGTTTCGTTGACAGCGTAGACTCCGGCGGCAATAAGGTCTTGGACTACAGGCAATGGTAATTCCTGTTAATTTTTGTTCCTTCGCTCTATTTATGTTTGACGAAATGCATGAATAGAGCGAAATAAGTTGTAACTTTGGAACAATTTTAAGCAGGAACACCTGCTGTAAGCATACCAACTATTTACAAGTACCATGAAAAAGTATCCAAAGATTGGAATTAGACCAACCATTGACGGCCGTCAAGGTGGTATCCGTGAGAGTCTTGAGGACAAGACTATGAGTTTGGCTAAAGCCGTAGCCAATTTAATCAGTACAAATTTGAAGAACGGTGATGGCTCTCCCGTGGAGTGCGTCATTGCCGATACAACAATTGGACGAGTAGCCGAGGCAGCCGCCTGCGCCGAGAAGTTTGAACGCGAGGGCGTGGGTGCCACCATCACCGTCACCTCTTGCTGGTGCTACGGATCGGAGACAATGGACATGAATCCCTACTACCCGAAGGCTGTCTGGGGATTTAACGGAACGGAGCGTCCGGGTGCCGTTTATTTGGCAGCCGTGTTGGCGGCTCACGCACAGAAAGGTCTGCCTGCATTCGGCATCTATGGACATGACGTGCAGGACCTCGAAGACAATACCATCCCCGAAGAGGTGGCGGAGAAGCTGCTTCGCTTCGCCCGTGCCGCACAGGCGGTGGCCACCATGCGCGGACGTTCCTACCTCTCCATGGGTAGCGTATGTATGGGTATAGCCGGCTCTATCGTCAATCCCGATTTCCTGCAGGAGTATCTGGGATTGCGCGCTGAGTCCATCGACCTCACGGAAATACTCCGCCGTATGAAATTGGGTATCTATGACCCGGAAGAATTCAAGAAAGCCATGGCCTGGACAGAGAAATACTGCAAGGTCAACGAAGGCGAAGACATAAAGAACGAACCTGCCAAGCAGAAGAGCCGCCAAGAGAAGGAGGAGGATTGGGAGTTCGTCGTGAAGATGACCATCATCATGCGCGACCTGATGCAGGGCAATCCGAAACTCAAGGAGATGGGATTCAAGGAGGAGTCACTGGGCTACAATGCCATAGCCGGAGGTTTCCAAGGCCAACGCCAGTGGACAGACTTCCTGCCGAACGGTGACTTCTCCGAGTCATTGCTCAATACGTCGTTCGACTGGAACGGCATCCGTGAGGCTTACGTGCTGGCTACCGAGAACGACTGCTGCAACGGACTGGCTATGTTGTTCGGCCACTTGCTGACCAACACCGGACAGATATTCTCCGACGTACGTACATACTGGAGTCCTGCCGCAGTGAAACGCATCACGGGCAAGGAACTGACCGGACGTGCTGCCGGCGGTATCATCCACTTGATTAACTCCGGAGCTACGACGCTGGATGGTACGGGTCAGATGAAGGATGCCGAAGGCAATCCTGTGATGAAGCAACCTTGTGACGTGACGCAGAGCGACGTGGAGGCATGCCTGAAAGCCACCACTTGGTATCCGGCAGACCGTGGCTATTTCAGAGGCGGCGGTTTCTCGTCACACTTCCTCTCCAAGGGCGGCATGCCTGTTACGATGACCCGTCTCAACCTGGTGAAAGGATTGGGTCCCGTGCTCCAGATTGCCGAGGGTTGGACAGTGGACATCGACCCCGAAATAAACAAGATACTCGACAATCGTACCGACCCCACATGGCCTACCACCTGGTTCGTTCCGCGTACCTGTGACAGGGCTCCCTTCAAGGATGTCTATTCCGTGATGAACAACTGGGGTGCCAACCATGGCGCTATCTGCTATGGACACATCGGTGCCGACCTGATAACGATGGCTTCTATCCTCCGTATCCCCGTGTGCATGCACAACGTGCCCGAAGAGAAAATCTTCCGTCCCGCCGCATGGAACGCGTTCGGTATGGACAAAGAGGGTGCGGACTATCGCGCGTGCGCCAACTACGGACCGCTTTATAAATGATTAGTCCGTAGCGCTTATGGCAAAAAAAGAACCTTTACTTCATAAGGATGGGGTGAGCTATGTGCTCCCCTTCATCCTTATCACGTCCTGCTTCGCGTTATGGGGATTTGCCAATGACATCACCAACCCGATGGTGAAGGCGTTCTCCAAAATCTTCCGTATGAGCGTGACCGATGGCGCTTTGGTGCAGGTAGCGTTCTATGGCGGATATTTCGCGATGGCTTTCCCTGCCGCGATGTTTATCCGCAGGTATTCCTACAAAGCCGGCATCCTGATGGGTCTGGGACTTTATGCCATCGGTGCGTTCCTCTTCTTCCCCGCAAAGGTGATAGGGGAGTATGGCTGCTTCCTGTTGGCCTACTTCATCCTGACATGCGGCCTTTCATTCTTGGAGACCAGTGCCAATCCCTACATCCTTTCCATGGGTTCGGAAGAGACGGCTACGCGCCGGTTGAACTTCGCCCAGGCTTTCAACCCGATGGGCTCGCTCCTCGGCATGTACGTAGCCATGAACTTCATCCAGGCAAAGCTGAACCCCATGGACAGTGAGGCTCGTCTGATGCTCGACGATACGGAGTTCAACCTAATGAAAGAGGCGGATTTGACCGTGTTGATAACGCCTTATCTGGTTATAGCGGCTGTCATCGCCGTGATGTTCCTGGTTATCAAGTTTGCCAAGATGCCGCACAACGGGGACCAGTCGCACGACATCCATCTCGGCCCTACACTGAAGCGTATCTGCTCCATCGCCCACTACCGTGAGGGCGTGATAGCACAGTTCTTCTACGTAGGGGCGCAGATTATGTGCTGGACTTTCATCATCCAGTACGGTACGCGTTACTTCATGCTCGAAGGCATGGACGAGCGCAGTGCGGAGGTGCTCTCGCAACGGTTCAACATCTTTGCGATGATATTCCACTGCTGCGGCCGTTTCATCTGCACCTACTTCCTGCGTTACATCAACGCCGGCCGTCTGTTGCGGATATTGGCCATTGGGGCTTCGATATTCACGATAGGTGCCATCCTGATTCAGAACCGTTACGGTGTCTACTGTCTGGTGGCTGTCTCCGGCTGCATGTCGCTCATGTTCCCCACCATCTACGGTATTGCGCTGCAAGGGCTCGGTGACGATGCCAAGTTTGGTGCTGCCGGTCTGATTATGGCTATCTTGGGTGGTTCCGTGTTGCCTCCGGTGCAGGCTCTCATCATCGATATGGAAGAGATTGGCGGCTTCCCCGCAGTGAACCTCTCGTTCTTGCTCCCGCTCTTCTGCTTCATCGTGGTGGCCGTTTACGGTCAGCGAACCTACCGACGGTCTAAGTCGGCGAAGCAGGCTGCCTGACGAGGTCTTGCCTATATGAACATAAACAAGGGTCGGTATCTACGAAAGAGATACCGGCCCTTGCCGTCTAAGTATGAAGAAGTTTATGTGGCCGTCAGATGTTGAACTTGATGTCGATGCCGACTTGGCGGGGCTTGCCGGGTTGCGCGAATCCGTTGCCGCGACTTTCGAAGTAGAACGTGTGGTACGAACGGTTGAAGAGGTTGTGCCCCCACAAGTCTATCTGCATCCGTTTGGTCTGTAGGGAAACGCGCCCGTTGTAGAACCCGTAATACGCTTGGTTGGCATCGTTGGCTTCTGTCCAGTAGGTCTTGCCCGTACCGGTATAGTTGACGTGGAACAGCAACTGCTTCAGCAACCGGTCGGGTTTGAAGAAGAAGGTGTACGTTCCTCCGACGTTCAGCGTCTGACGGGGGACAAACGGCACATAGTTGCCGTGGTAGTCACTCTCCCCATCACCCTCGTCGTACTCTCTGAAGACGGCTCTCGTGTAGCCGTAGGATGCGTTCAGTTGCAGCTGTTTGCTGAGGCTCGCCTGTAGACTTGCCTCCGCACCGTAGCTCTTGCTGCGTCCCGCGTTTACCATGATGCGTCCCAATCCGCTGTCCACGAATTTGGCTATCTGTTGGTTACGGGTGTCCATCGCGAAGAGGGCAGCGTCCGCCTGCACTTTGCCGTTGCACAACGTAACGTGCGAACCTATCTCGTAGTTCCAACTGTATTCGGGTTTGTACGAGGTGGCTTCGTTGATGTCCAGCTCCTCTTCGCTCACGGGGATATAGTCGAGATAGCCTCGAACCATGGACAATACGTGGCTCGGCATGCCCATCCCCGCATAGGTGTCCAATTGTTGGTCGCATCCTTCCTTTATCTGTTTCATCATCTGGTTGGAGAGGTCTGACTGTGCCACGTCGGAGAACATCTGCAGGTTGTAGCCGCCCGACCGGAATCCGCGGCTGGCGGAGAGATAGACGTTACTGGATGGGGTCAGGTCGTACTTCAATGTAAACTTGGGCAACAGCTCGGTGTAATGGTTCTTTGCCTTGCCCTTTACCTTAGAGAGGGCGTTCTGTCCCGTGAGGTTGATGGGCATCCTTCCGCTGGAGAAGGTGAAATCGTAAGGCATCTCCGCCAAGGTGCTGTAGTCCATCGCCAATCGCTCGTGCTCAACACGTAGGCCCGCCGTGAACGAAAGTCCCTTTATCAGCAGGTTGTCAAAGGTGGATTGGTGGAACATCGCCACGCTGAACGCAGGCGTGCAGAAGTCGGCGTGTACGGGCATCGATTCGCTGTTCAGCTTCACCGCCATGTTCATGCCTAAGGGCGACAACGCTTCGTTGGGCAGGTTCTGGTTGATGATGCCGCTCAGCATCTTCATGCCGTCCTGTCGGAACGTGACGGGGCTCTGGGTGTTCAGGTCCTGGTAGGAGAGGAACAGTCCCGTCACCCATTTCCAGTTGCCGAAGGTTCTGTTCTTCAGCGTCAGCTCTTCGGTGTAGGCGTTGAGATGCTGTTGCTGTTCGAGCGTGTAGATGGAGGCGGAGGTAAAGTCCTGGTCCATAAACATACGGTCGTTCAGGTTCTGGTAACCGGTGATGGAACTCAATGTCAGTCCACTCATCTGGTATTCAAGTTCAAGTCCCGTGTGGAACAGTCCGCGCCGATAGTTGCCTTCGGAGTCGGTGCTGATGGGTGACAGCGTGCCGGTACTCTTGTCATACGCTCCGTAGGCGTAGCCTCCTTCGTCGCTGTACTCATAGCCCACCGAGAAGTCAGCCTTCAGGTTCTCCGTAGGAAACCAGATGGCGCGCAACCGTCCACCCGCACTCTCTTGCGCGTCGGCTTTCTTGTTGAGGTAGGCATTGCGGAAATATCCGTCCGCATGGCGATAGAAGCCTCCTGCGGAGAAGGCGAACCGGTTGCTGATGCGGTGGTAGTGGGTGACCGACGCTCCCAACGACCCGTTGGCGTTGGCTGCGTTCAGCTGAATGTCAGTACCTTGGTAACGGAACGGACTTTTGGTATATGCCTTGATAAGTCCTCCCATCGTGTTGCGACCGTAGAGTGTGCCTTGCGGACCGCGTAGCACGTCGATGCGTTCCACGTCGTAGAAGTTGAAGTCGAATGTCGACTTGTCCAAATAGGGGATGTTGTCAACATAGAGTCCCACGGCAGGGGTGTTCATGCGTGACCCCACACCCCGTATATAGACTGCGGAGGTGAGCCGCGACCCATAATCGGGCATGTAGAAATTGGGGACCAATGAAGTAATGTCCTTCAGCGAGTTCACTTGATGGTTGTCCATAGCCTGTTTCGAGAGGAGCGATACGGACAACGCCTGTTGGCGCAGCTTGGCGTGTTCTTTGGGGGATGCTACCACCAGCACCTCTTCGATGTCTATTACCCTGGTGGAGTCTTGTCGCTCCACGGATACGGGCGTGGTCGTGGAATCGGCCATAGAGGCAACCGCAATAGTGAGGGATGTTGCGAGCGTAAAAAGTCTGTTCATGTAAGTACCTATTAAAAACGCCGCAAAGGTAAGGCTTCCGTGCCCAATGAGTCAATCCTCATTTATTAGGATTTTTCGCACGGATAACGTAAGTACTTACACAAGCCAACGTAAGTACTTTCATCGGCCAACGTAAGTACTTACGTGAGCCATCGTAAGTACTTACGTGGACAACACATACGTGCTTAAATAGTTACAGAAACATATACGTCAAGTTTATGACGTAATAAACAAGACTTTTACTAACTTTGCAGTCGAATCAAGGAGACAAACATGGTTATAGCAAGTCTGATAAAGGATAAATTGTCGTCAACTCCTGCCGGGGTTGTGCTGACAACAAGAGACTTTGGCGTGGAGATGCGGTATCAGCCGGCAC
>CAVJRQ010000018.1:0-31647 GCA_963652075.1 Acutalibacteraceae bacterium | reverse complement strand
TGAAGCATCTTAGTAAAATAACACTATAAGTGTAAAGTAAATTCAGTCATAGTCAACGCAAGCAGTTGCATGTATCAACGTAAGTACTTACATGAGCCAACGTAAGTACTTACATCGGGCATCGTAAGTACTTTCATCGGGCAACGTAAGTACTTACGTTCGAAAAGGTGACTTCGCGTGCGATTACGCCAATTTTGTATTACCTTTGCAGTCCGAAAGAATTCGAGCTATGAGAATGGTTGAGTTGACACAAGAGGATTTGAAGAGGTGTTTCGCGGACAAGCTGTTTCACCAGATTTCCGACACGGCCGACGAGCTGGGCTTGGAGTGTTACGTGGTGGGGGGCTATGTGCGCGACCTGTTTCTGCAACGCCCATCCAAGGACATCGACGTGGTGGTGGTAGGCAGCGGCATACGGATGGCGGAGGCTCTGAAGGAGAAGCTGGGCAAAGGAGCGCACCTCTCCGTGTTCCGCAACTTCGGCACCGCACAGGTGAAATACCACCAGACGGAAGTGGAATTCGTGGGAGCACGCAAGGAGTCGTACCAACACGACTCACGCAAACCGATTGTGGAGGACGGCACCTTGGAAGATGACCAAAACCGGCGTGACTTCACCATCAACGCCTTGGCGGTGTGCCTCAACAAAGCCCGCTACGGGGAACTGGTGGACCCTTTCAACGGACTGGAGGATATGCGACAGGGGAACATCGTAACCCCACTGGACCCCGACATCACCTTCAGCGACGACCCTCTGCGCATGATGCGCTGCATCCGCTTTGCCGCACAACTCAATTTCTATATAGAGGAAGAAACCTTCGAGGCATTGGAGCGCAACAAGGAGCGCATCAACATCATCTCCAAGGAACGCATCACGGACGAGCTGAACAAGATAGTGATGACGGCACGCCCCTCAAAAGGATTCGTGGAGCTGGACCGTTGCGGACTGTTGCCGCTCGTCTTCCCCGAACTGGCAGCCTTGCAGGGGGTGGAGACGATAAACGGACGCTCGCACAAGGACAACTTCTACCATACGCTGGAAGTGCTGGACAACGTGGCACAGAAAAGCGACAACCTGTGGCTACGTTGGGCGGCTCTGCTTCATGACATCGGCAAGCCGCGCACCAAACGGTGGGAGCCTCAAATCGGATGGACTTTCCACAACCATAACTTCATCGGCGAGAAGATGATTCCCGATATCTTCCGGAAGATGAAACTCCCCATGAACGAGAAGATGAAATATGTGCAGAAACTCGTCACGCTGCACATGCGGCCCATCGTGATTGCCGACAATGAGGTGACGGACTCCGCCGTACGGCGCTTGCTCTTTGAGGCGGGCGACGACATCGACGACTTGATGCTGCTTTGCGAAGCGGACATTACCTCGAAGAACCAGGTGCGCAAGCAACGCTTCTTGGACAACTTCAAACTGGTACGCCAGAAGCTGAAGGACTTGGAGGAGAAGGACCGCATCCGCAACTTCCAACCGCCCGTCACGGGTGAGGAGATTATGGAGGTGTTCAACCTGCGGCCTTGCCGTGAGATTGGCGTGCTGAAGTCCGCCATCAAGGACGCCATCCTCGACGGTGTCATCCCCAACGAACACGAGGCCGCCTACGACTTCATGATGCGGAAAGCCGCGGAGCTGGGACTGAAGGCGGCAGACAAAGGGGCGCAAGAACACTCCTGAGCACCCTTTATCACCAAGCAAACAACCTGTTGCACAGATTAAACGGGCTTCATCACGACACCCAAGTTGCGCTTGCCGTCCATCTTCACCACCAAAGGAACTTCGAACCTGACATGGCGCAAGAATTGCGTCTCCTCCACGGCCGGCAGAGAGTCGAGATAGGCAAGGTCGTACACGCCATCGTTGCGGAAGGGATTCACCGTGAAGTATCCTACGCCAAAGGAGGTGAGGTTCTGGAAGAAGTGAGTGCCCTGTGAGGGGTCTACCCGGTAATTGGTGAGCCCGGCCTCCACGATGACCCGGGCAGCGGAGATGTGCGGCCACTTCACCGGAATGCCCAGCCAAGTGTCACTGCTGCCCCAACGACCCGGTCCGATGAGGATGTAGTTCTTGTCCTGGTCGAGGAACTGGCGGTTCCACTTCTCGATGTCGTAGGCAATGAGTTGGTTGTTGGACGGGGTATAGTTGTCGGTCTTCACATAAACAACATCCTGTATGTCGGAGATGATGCCATGTCCCAACGAGTTGTTGGAACGCAAGATGGTATCTTCGTCACGAATGAGGGCCAGGTCTTCATCGAGCATCTCCTTGCTGTCCACGATGGGACGAATCTGCAGGAGGTAGAATGTCCCCGTCTTGTCGGGGTTGAGCTTCACGGCAAACTCTATCTCCACGGCACGCCGCATCTCCTCTTGTCCGTACTTCTGCGCATAGCGTAGCAAGGCAGCCAAGGGAAAGACATCGTGTTGCAGGATGTTGGCGAAAGTGATGACCTTGCGTCCTCCGGGGTAGATGCCGTCGCGGATGACCATGTCATAGGGGTCGTAGGTGGAAGCGATGAAGTTGAGCGCACCGTCCTTCTCCGCCTCTTTCACCGGAAGTTTCACGATGTTGAAGCCGTCATCGATGGAGAAATCCTCGCCGGCGTTTTTGGTGTCGAGGGCATAGAATTGGGTTTGCGTCTCGCGCAAGGCCAAGTCGAGCTCGCTGGTCTGCAACACTTTTGTGGGGTGATAGGGACAGACGCGCAAGGTGAGTCCGCCGTCCACGATGTACTTGCCCAACCCGAGCGCAAGGCTCACCACGCCCTCCTCGGCCTGTTCGTCGCCAATGGGGTAATAGTTGAGCGAGCGCGCCACGCCCGAAATGGACGGGTAATAGCGGTCGCCGTATTGCGTACCCACCACCTCTTGCAGGATAACCGCCATCTTCTCTTGGTCTATCACGTTGCTGGTGGCCTGCATATAGGCCTTGCTGTCGCGATAGAACACGGAGGCATAGACACCCTTGATGGCATCGCTCAGCATGCGGAGCATCTCGTACTTGTCCGCCAGATAAGGAATCATATAGGTAGAGTAGATGCCGGCGAAGGGCTGGTAATGAGAGTCTTCCAACAGACTCGACGAGCGGATGGCGATAGGGGCCTTCACCACGTCGAAGAACGCGAAGAAGTCGTCCACCAAGCGGTCGGGCAACTTAGCCCGCAGGAAATGTTTGAGAATCACTTCGTCGGGCGCGTCACTCAAGGCTATCTGATAGAGGTTGTTGGAGTCCATGAACTCATCGAACAGGTCGGTGCAGAGCACGACCGTCTTGGGGATGGCCACGTTGGCGTTCTCGAACTGCTCAAACTCGGCATGACGCTTCACCAGGTTGTCGATGAAAGCGAGGCCGCGGCCTTTGCCTCCCAGCGAGCCCTCGCCTATGCGGGCAAAGTTGGAATAGCTGTCGAACCGGTCGCGAAGGAACTCCGCCACCACACCACGGTTCTTCATCCGGCGATACTTCACAATGGCATCGAAGATAATCTGCCGATGGGCATCCACGTCCTGCAGGGAGTCCCACGTAATCTGTTTCAGGAACTCCGCTACGGGGAACATGGCGCGCGAATAGAGCCAACGGGAGACGTGGTTGCGGCTGATATGATAGAGCATGGACTCGCGCGGCACCGTGAAGATGATGTTCTGCAACTCCTTCAGGTTACGCACGCGGGCTATCTCCTCCATGGTAACAGGGTCGCGGAAGATGAAGTCGCCAAAACCGAAGTTGGCGGAGACGGCCTCACGCAGGTCGATATTCATCTTCTTGGAGTTCTTGTCGATGAAGCTGGCACCGAACTTCTCCGCCTTTTCGCGGTTGGACTCCTCCGACGATTCCATGATGAGGGGCACATAGGGGTCGCGCGAACGGATTGTCTCCAACAGACGAAGTCCCGCATTGGGGTCGTCTTTCCCTTCACGGGGGAAACTGGCGTCGGTAATGACTCCCAGCACGTTGTCGCTGTATTTCTCGTAGAGCATCATCGCCTCTTCATAGGTGCGGGTAAGCACAATCTTAGGCCGTCCCCTCATGCGCAGTGTGCTTTGGTGGGCGTTGAGCGCTTCGGTAGCGAACTCCTTGCTTTGGTTGAGGACAAACTTATAGAGGTTGGGAAGGACGGACGAGTAGAAGCGGATGGAGTCCTCCACCAGCAGAATCATCTGCACACCCACCTCCTTCACGTCGTGTTCGAGGTTCATCTTGTCCTCTATCAGTTTAATGATGGAGACCAGCAGGTCGGTGTTGCCCAACCAGCAGAAGACATACTCGAAGATGCTGAGGTCTTCGTTCTCCATGCGCTTGGTGATGCCGTGCGAGAAGGGGGTCAGTACCACCAGCGGTATCAGGGGGTGACGTTCCTTGATGCTACGGGCAATGTCGAAAGCGTCATTGTTGTCCGTTCCGGGCATACAGATGACCAAGTCGTAGGTCATGACGGAGAGCTTCTGCCAAGCCTCCTCTTTGGTAGATACCTGTGTGAACCGGGGCGGATAGCGAAGGCTCAGGTTCATATATTCGTTGAAAATCTTTTCGTCGACGCGCCCGTCATCCTCCAACATGAACGCATCATAAGGGTTGGCCACCAAGAGGACGTTGAAGATGCGCTTCGTCATCAAGTCGACAAAGGATGTATCCTTGAAGTATAGCTGGTTGAGTTTGAACTTGCTAAGCATAGTATTGAGGTTAACGTTACTTGTTCGGGAGAACAAAAGTCGTCATAAATAACGTAACCTGCAACAATCCGCCGCAATTTTGTTTGCAATGAACGGGAGGCTTAATCTTCGTCCTCGTCATCCGCATCCTCTTCGTCTTCATCGAAAGAGAAGCCGAAATCGTCGAAAGCGAAAGGCTCGGAGGCAAACTCGTCGAGACTGCGACGGTCTTTCTTGGTGGGGCGACCCGTACCGCGGGCACGGTCCACGAAGCCACTGATCTTGCTCATCTCAAGCAGTTCATACTGGTCGGGCGTGGTGACATTCTCCATCACTTCGGGCACGAGCTTCGCTCCAATGCGTTTCTCAATGGCTTGGAGCACCTTGAAGGAGTAGGTCACGGGAGGTTTGCGCACCTGCACCACCTCACCCGGTTTTACCGTTTTGGAGGGTTTTATCTGTGTGCCATTGACACTGACGCGCCCTTTCTTACAGGCTTCCGCCGCAAGGGTGCGCGTCTTGAACAGGCGTACCGCCCACAACCATTTGTCAATCCGTGCCTCACTCATTTCCCGTTGTATTGGTTCATTGTATTCTCCAGTCCGGCCAAGCAGAAACTCTTGATAATCTCGATGGCACGTTCCACCCTTTCGTCCATGGTCTTCAGGTCTTCCTCAGAGAAAGTCCCCAACACGAAGTCTATCTGTCCGCCCTTGGGGAAATCGTTGCCGATGCCAAAACGCAAGCGGGCATAGTTCTGTGTGCCCAAAGTGGCGGCGATATGCTTCAAGCCATTGTGACCGGCATCACTTCCTTTGCCCTTCAAGCGCAGCGTGCCGAAAGGCAGGGCGAGGTCATCCACCACCACCAATACATTCTCCAGCGCCACCTTCTCGCGCTGCATCCAGTAGCGCACGGCATTGCCGCTGAGGTTCATGTAGGTAGAGGGCTTGAGCAAAATCAGCTCACGCCCCTTGACCGACAACGTGGCGGTGAACCCGTAGCGGCCGTCCTTAAAAACAATATTGGATGCCTTAGCCAAGGCATCCAATATTCTAAATCCTATATTATGGCGGGTGCCTTGGTATTCGTCACCAATGTTTCCCAAGCCCACAATCAAATATTTCATTGACAGGAATAAGCGTTACGGTAATTACTTAGCGGCCGCAGCTCCTCTTGCCGCACGGGTCAACTTAACACCGCAGACAACCGCATCCTTGGCATTGAGCAGCTCCAGTCCTTCGAAAGCGAGCTCGCCAACCTTGATAGTCTTACCCAAGCCCAAGTCGGTAACGTTGACAACCAACTTCTCGGGGATCTTGTCGTATGTAGCTTTCACTTTCAGCTTACGAACCTGCAGCTGCAGTTTACCACCGGCACGCACACCTTCTGCCAAACCTTCGAGTGCAACAGGCACCTCCATTACAACGGGTTTGTCATCTGAAATCTGCAGGAAGTCAACATGCAGGATATTGTCTTTTACAGGGTGGAACTGAATCTCTTTCATGATAGCCTTGCAGCTCTGTCCGTCGATGTCGAGGTTCACGGCATAGATATGCGGAGTGTAAACCAGATTGCGGAGGCTGTCATTGGTAACCGTGAAAGGAACAGCCACGGGTTTGCCGTTCTCGTCTTTCTTTACGCCATACAAGTTGCAAGGAACGTTGTTTGCCTTGCGGAGTTCGCGGGTTCCCTTCTTTCCAAGGTCTGTTCTTGCAGTACCCTTCAAATCAAAAGTCTTCATTCTTCTTAAAATTTTGTGTTACTCTAAATTAAGTTTTAGTCTCTTGCTTAATTCACCATCACACGATGTGCAAAAAGCGGCGCAAAGGTAGCGTTTATTTTTATAACGTACAACAAACAACGACTTAAAAATCAATATCTATCTTGATTTCATCCTCCGTAGGGAGAGCCGAGTCTCCTTCTTCAGAGGCGAATGTCCGGTCATTTGGTTTCCGCGTCCTGCCCTGCGCCTGTTCTTCCTTGATGAAGCTGACGGCTTCCAGAAGTCCGGACATGAACTTCTCAAAATCCTCTTGATAGAGGAAGATTTTATGTTTCTCGAAACTCACCTGCGACTCATCCCCGTCGCCCGACACCACCTTCTTGCTTTCGGTGATAGCCAGGAACATCTCGTCCTTGCGGTTTTTCTTCACGTCCAGGTAATAGATACGTTTGCCTGCTTTGATAGACTTAGAAAAAACAATCTCCTTATCCGAATCCACAGCACTCTTCTTTTTAAGTTCATCCATACGAATATTTGTTTTTAGTTCCGATTACTATTTCCGCATCAAAATTGACGATAATTTTCAGAACGAACAAAGGAATGAGCAAGAATGTTGCACGCTAAGGAAAAGATTTCATGACAAAGTCCTATTCCTCCTACATATATTTGCAGTTAAAATAGTTCTTACATTTGTGCTCTGTCAACCTTCATAGATACGATTCGAAGAATTGGATATGACAGGCTGAGTAAACCCTGGGACAATAGCCGTTCGGCACTATGAGCTTCAAGACCTTAAAATATGAGTGTCTACCCAATCTTCAATACAATGAAGACAAGCAAAACAAGGACTGTTGGCTATAAAGTCAGTTCCTTCCGTCTAATTTTTCTTTATTTATTTGTAGCAAGCGGAGTTTTTGTCTACCTTTGCAAATCCTTTGAAATATATAAAGAATATGATAAACAGAGTTCTTATTCGTCTGAAAATAGTACAGATAATATACGCCTATTATCAGAACGGAGGCAAAAACCTGGAAACAGCCGAGAAGGAGCTATTCTTCAGCCTTTCCAAAGCATACGACCTTTACAACTACCTGTTGTTGTTGATGGTGGAGGTAACACACTATGCACAAAGACGGCTTGACGCAGGCAAGAGCAAATTTAACCCTTCCAAAGAAGAACTTTCGCCCAATACCAAATTCGCGGACAACCGCTTCATTGCACAACTGGAAATCAACAATCAGTTGCAGGCGTTCGTCAATAACCAGAAGAAGACATGGGACGACAACGCCGAATGCGTGAAAGCCATCTATGAGCAAATAACCGAGAGCGACTACTACAAAGAGTATATGGCAGACGAAACCTCTTCGTACGAAGCGGATCGGGAACTGTGGCGCAAGCTCTACAAGAACCTCATCTTCAACAACGAGACACTGGACCAGGTGCTGGAAGACCAAAGCCTCTACTGGAATGACGACAAGGAGATTGTGGACACCTTCGTGCTAAAGACCATCAAGCGTTTCGAGGAGAAGAGCGGTGCACAACAGGAGCTGCTGCCCGAGTTCAAGGATGAGGAAGACAAGGACTATGCGCGCCGCCTCTTCCGCCGCACGATACTCAATGCGGACTACTATCGCCACCTGTTGAGCGAGAACACCAAGAACTGGGACTTGAGCCGCGTGGCTTTCATGGATGTCGTCATCATGCAGATTGCCCTGGCGGAAATCCTGAGTTTCCCCAACATCCCGGTCAGCGTCTCTATAAACGAATACGTGGAGATAGCCAAGCTCTACAGTACGGCAAAGAGTCCGGCCTTCATCAACGGAATGCTCGACCATATTGTTAATCAATTGAAAAATGAGAATAAGCTGACAAAGAATTGATATCTTTGTCCGAGAAAGAACGAATTGAATCATTAACACTTAAATACTTGAATTTATGAACGCATTAGCAATTTTGTTACAGGCAGGCCAATCGAACGCGACTTTTATCATAATGATGATAGCCATCTTCGCTATCATGTACTTCTTCATGATTCGTCCACAGAACAAGAAACAGAAACAAATCATGAACTTCCGCAAGAACTTGGAGGTGGGACAGTCCGTAGTCACCGCAGGCGGCATCTATGGTAAAGTGAAGGAACTGGAGGACAATGTGGTGACACTGGAAATCGCCCCCAACGTGAAGATTCGCATCGACCGCAACTCCATCTTCTCCGACGCTGCGGACCAACAACAGCAAAAAGCCAAATAAGAGGCTTGACATGAGATGATAGGGAAAGAGGAATTAAAGAGATATTGTTCCATCGCCATACAAAAAATCGGGAACTTCCTGTTCAGCGAAAAGAACAGGAAATTCTTGATTTTTTTGTTTTTCCTCATGGTCTCTACCGTCTTTTGGCTCATACAGACCCTGAATGACGACTATGAGACCGAGGTGACGATACCCCTGCGGCTGAAGAACGTACCCGACAATGTGGTGTTGACACAGGAACCGCCCAAAGAGATACGCCTGGACGTGCAGGACAAAGGTACGGTGCTGATGAATTACCTCTTTGGACAGACCTTCTATCCGCTGACTATCGACTTCAAGGAGCACGCGAAGTCCGGGCACGTACAGATTCCCCTGTCCTCTCTCCAGAAAAGCATCAATGCACAGTTGGCCACTTCCACAAGGGTGATTTCCGAAAAGCCCGACACGATAGACATCATCTACACGCAGGGTGAGGCAAAGAAGGTCCCCGTGCAACTGACGGGTAAGTTCACAGCCGGGAAACAATACTACATAGCAAAGGTACACGTGCAGCCCGACTCCGTCATGGTGTACGCCCCCCATAACGTGTTGGACACGCTGCGTTCCATGCCTACAACCTATACCGAGCTGATTGACATGTGCGACACCACGTATGTGGAGATTCCGCTGAAACACATCAAAGGGGTAAAGACGATTCCCGAGGCGGTGAAGACCCGATTCGTCCTGGACATCTATACGGAAAAGACCGTAGAAGTCCCCATCGTGGGGGTAGGCTTCCCGGAAGACAAGTCCCTAAAGGCATTCCCCTCGAAAGTAAAGGTCTCCTTCCAGGTAGGTTTACACCTCTTCAAGAGCATCACGGCGGAACAGTTCCGCATAGAAGTGCCCTACGAAGAGCTGAGCAAAAGCACGTCGGACAAATATACCCTGCACCTGAAGATGATGCCGAAGGAGGTGAAGCGGATACGTCTCTCGCCCGAGAGCATCGATTACCTGATAGAACAAACCCCCGTCCATGGCAATTAAGATAGGAATAACCGGCGGCATAGGCAGCGGAAAGTCCGTCGTCTCACGGTTGCTGCAGACAATGGGCATCCCCGTCTACAACACGGACACGGAGGCAAAACGGCTCATCGTATGCAACGAAGAGATTCGCGCCGCGCTCCGCCAACTGGTGGGCGAAGAGACTTACTTGCCGGACGGCAGCCTCAACCGGCCCTTTCTGGCTCGTTACCTGTTCGGCAACGACGAGCATGCGGCGCAAGTCAACCGCATTATCCACCCACACGTGAAGAACGACTGCCGCAGATGGATGGAGCTACATGACAACTGTCCTGTCGTAGGAGTGGAATCCGCCATCCTGATAGAAGCGGGCTTCACCGATTTGGTGGACACCCTGTTGATGGTCTATGCCCCCCAAGCGTTGCGCATACAGCGCACCGTCGCGCGCGATGCCACCACGGAAGAGGGCGTACGCAAGCGCATGGCACGACAAATGAGCGATGAGGAAAAACGGGAACGAGCCGACTATGTGATACACAACGACGGCATCCATCTACTCATACCGCAGACGACGGACTTCGTGCAACGCCTACTGCGGGCGGCAACGCAAGAATAAAACTTTTAACAAGCAGTCGTTTGTTATTCTGTTCGGGATTACTACCTTTGCAAGCCTAAACAACTACATTATAAAAACAAATTCTGAAATTATGGTTGATATAATTTTATCTATCTCAGGAAAACCCGGATTATACAAGCTGATATCACAAGGCAGAAACATGCTCATTGTGGAAACCCTCGACGCTACAAAGAAAAGAATGCCGGCACGCGGTAACGACAAGGTTACTTCGCTCAACGATATCTCCATCTACACCGATGAGGACGGCGTATCTTTGCTCAGTGTCCTGGATTCTGTCAAGAAGAAAGAGAACGGAGCTCCCGCCTCCATCAACGTCAAAGAGGCCAGCGCCGATGAGTTGAAAGAATATTTCGCACAAGTGTTGCCTAACTATGACCGTGACCGTGTCCACTTGAACGATATCAAGAAGTTGCTCTCGTGGTACAACATCCTGGTAAACTGCGGCATCACAGACTTCGTGGAAGAAGAAAAGAAAGAAGAAGAGAAGGCTGCTGAATAAGCCATACCTTATTATATATGTAAACAAGGGCTTGCGCCTCCATGACAACGAATGGGGCGCAAGCCCTTGTTTCGTGTAAGGAATCCAAACATTGCTTACAGTTTATCCGTGACAATCGCTTAAAAAGGAACTCGTCATGTCACAATGTATGAAAAAAGCATAATTCCAATGCAATAATTCATGCAACCATATTGTATATTCAGTAACTTTTGCCATATTTGCTGAAAATATGCCACTATGAAATCGATACATAACTTTCAGCAACTAATGTCTATGCTCCCTTCCTTGCCCCAAAGGAAAAGAGTGGCCGTAGCTTGTCCGCATGATTCGCACACCGAGTTCGCCATCAGAAGGGGGCTTGAGAACAAGTTTGCCCAGTTCCTGTTGGTGGTCACTAACGATTTTATAGACCGTGCCAACCAGCTGCGCGACGCTTATCCCGATGACGTGAACGTCTATGTGGCGGAAGACGTGGACGCAGCCGCCCGAATGGCCGTAAAGCTGGTGCGTGACGGGGAGGCGGACGTGCTGATGAAAGGATTGCTCAATACGGACAACCTGTTGCACGCCGTGCTCGACAAGAACTGCGGTCTGTTGCCGAAGGGACGCGTGTTGACCCACATTTCGGTAGCTCAGATTTCAATGTATCCCAGGCTCATCTTCTATTCCGATGCAGCGGTAATCCCCCGCCCAAACTACGAACAGTTCAAGGCCATGATAACCTATGCGTCACGCCTGTGCAACAACTGTGGCGTCGCACAGCCCAAAGTGGCTCTCATACATTGTACGGAGAAGATTAGCGAAAAGTTCCCCCATACGCTGGATTACGCCCGGCTGATGGAGGATGCCAAAGAGGGAGCGTTCGGGTCGACACTGGTGGACGGACCTATGGACGTGAAAACGGCTTTTGACCTGCAGAGTGCCATGATAAAGGGACTCAAGTCGCCCGTAGTGGGCAATGCGGATGTATTGATATTCCCCAACATCGAGTCGGGCAACACCTTCTACAAGACTATCTCGCTCTTTGCCCACGCGGATATGGCCTCCATTCTGCAAGGGACAATCTGTCCGGTAGTCGTCACCTCACGCAGTGACTCGGAGCTGACAAAACTCTATAGCTTAGCCATGGCCTGTCTGGCAGACTAAAAACAACAATCACACCTAAACCTTAACATTATATACAATGAAAATCTTTGTCATCAATTTGGGCTCTACCTCGACCAAAATTGCCTTATACATCGGCGAACAGCAGCAGTGGATTAAGAACATCCACCACTCACCGGAAGAGACTTCACGTTACAGTTGCGCCATGGACCAGTATCCGTTTCGGTTCCAAAGCATCAAGGAGGCAATAGGAAAGGCCAACATCCCCTTGGATTTTGACGCAATCGTTGCCCGGGGTGGACTGCTGAAGCCTATCCCGAGCGGTGTCTACCGCATCAACGAAGCCATGAAACAGGATTTGATTCACGCTCGAATGGACCATGTGTGCAATCTGGGTGCCCTGTTGGCCGATGAGCTGGCTCGAGGCATCGGATGTCCTACCTTCATCGCCGACCCCGTGGTGGTGGACGAGATGCAAGAAAAAGCACGATTGACAGGTATACCGGGCATTGAGCGCCGTTCCGTGTTCCATGCGCTGAACAGCAAAGCCGTGTCGCGCAGGTATGCCAAACAGATAGGGAAGTCCTACGAAGAGTTGAACCTGATAGTGGCGCATCTGGGTGGAGGAATCTCAGTGAGCGCCCACCGCAAAGGAAAGGTCATCGACGTGAACAACGCCCTCAACGGAGAAGGGCCTATCTGTCCCGACCGAGCAGGTACCCTACCGTCGGAACAGCTTGCCGAGCTCTGCTTCAGCGGCAAATACTCTTTTCAGGAGATACGCACGATGATTTGCCGTAAAGGAGGCGTGATGGCCCACTTGGGCACGAGCGACATGAGGCTCATCATCCAGCGTGTGGAAGAGGGTGACGAAAAGACCCGGTTAGTGGTGGATGCTATGCTCTATACCATCGCCAAGCAGGTGGGAGCTATGCACGTGGCACTCTGCGGAGGGACGGATGCCATCATTCTCACCGGAGGAATTGCCTACGACAGCTTCTGTGTGTGTGAGTTGACCCGACAAATCAGCTACCTGGCTCCGGTAGCGGTCATACCGGGCGAAAACGAGATGGAGGCTTTGGCGATGAATGCCCTTTGGGCGATGAGGGGAGATTTACCCATACAAGACTATGGGGAGCAGGCCCATATTTAGTCGGTTGATAGTAATTTGAAGATTTAGGAGATAAAAATCTTTCATTTTTCTTGCTACATGTGGAAATAATATCTATTTTTGCAGCCGTTAATAAGAAAAGAGATGATTAAGAGTTTCATGAATCTATCGTTGCAAGGCATTATTATTATTCTACTAACGGGGTTAGTTGGAAGTGAGTATCGTGCATGATAGTTGATGAATCCAGATATAGAAAAGCCTTTCTCACTTCCACGTGCGAAAGGCTTTTTTCTTATATGCCTAAAGAAACAATATAAAAACTAAGATAACATGAACGACAGACTTTTTATTTTTGATACCACCTTGAGAGATGGTGAACAGGTGCCCGGGTGTCAGTTGAACACCGTTGAGAAAATCCAAGTAGCCAAGCAGCTGGAGGCTTTGGGAGTGGATGTGATTGAGGCAGGATTCCCCATCTCCAGCCCGGGAGACTTCAACTCTGTCATAGAGATATCCAAAGCGGTCACATGGCCTACCATCTGTGCACTGACACGCGCCGTGGAGAAAGATATCGACGTGGCCGCCGAGGCTCTGAAATACGCTAAGCACAAACGTATTCACACGGGTATCGGTACTTCAGACCCACATATCAAATATAAGTTCAACTCCAACCGCGAGGAGATTATCGAGCGTGCCGTGGCAGCGGTGAAATACGCCCGCCGTTATGTGGACGATGTCGAGTTCTATGCCGAGGATGCCGGACGAACCGAAAACGAATACTTGGCACGTGTGGTAGAGGCTGTCATCAAGGCAGGAGCTACGGTAGTGAACATCCCTGACACGACAGGATACTGCCTGCCCGAGGAGTACGGAGCCAAGATTAAATACCTGGTGGACCATGTGGACGGCATCGACAAAGCCATCATCTCTACCCACTGTCACAACGACTTGGGCATGGCCACCGCCAACACCATCAACGGTGTCCTCAACGGTGCGCGCCAAGTGGAGGTGACCATCAACGGTATCGGCGAGCGAGCCGGCAACACCTCGTTGGAGGAGATTGCCATGATTATCAAGTGCCACAAGGACATCGACATACAGACCAACATCAATACACAAAAAATCTATCCTACCAGCCGTATGGTATCGAGCCTGATGAACATGCCCGTGCAGCCCAACAAAGCCATTGTGGGACGCAACGCCTTCGCCCATTCGTCTGGAATCCATCAGGACGGGGTGCTGAAGAATGTACAGACGTACGAGATTATCGACCCGAAAGACGTGGGAATCGACGACAACGCCATCGTGCTGACCGCACGCAGCGGACGCGCCGCACTGAAACACCGCCTCCATGTGCTGGGTGTGGAACTGGGACAAGAGAAGCTCGACAAGGTATACGAGGACTTCCTGAAACTGGCAGACAAGAAGAAAGAGGTGAACGACGACGATGTCCTGCTGTTGGCAGGTGCCGACCGCAGTCAGAATCACCACATCAAGTTGGACTATCTGCAAGTGACCAGCGGCGTGGGTGTACGTTCTGTGGCCAGCATCGGGCTCCTCATCGCCAGCGAGAAGTTCGAGGCCGCCGCATCGGGCAACGGTCCGGTTGATGCCGCCATCAAGGCGTTGAAGCAAATCATTCACCGCCAAATGACACTGAAGGAGTTTACCATACAGGCCATCAGCAAAGGAAGCGACGACATGGGCAAAGTGCACATGCAAGTGGAATACGACGGACATGTGTATTATGGCTTCGGTGCCAACACCGACATCGTGGCGGCTTCCGTAGAGGCATACATCGACTGTATCAACAAGTTCATACATTAAGGCAGAGAGCCGACACGGAAAAACAATCTACTAACGATTCATACTTTATAATATAATGGCAAATACTTTATTTGACAAGATTTGGGACGCGCACGTGGTGCAAAACGTGGCAGACGGTCCCACACAGCTTTACATCGACAGACTCTACTGTCACGAAGTAACCAGCCCGCAAGCCTTCGACGGAATGCGCGCCAGAGGCTTGAGGTGTTTCCGACCGGACCATATCTACTGTATGCCCGACCACAATACGCCCACCCACGACCAGGACAAACCAATTGAAGACCCTGTTTCGCGTACACAGGTGGAGACACTGGCCAAGAATGCGGCGGAATTCGGGTTGGAACATTTCGGGATGATGGACAAACGCAACGGCATCATCCACGTCGTGGGACCGGAAAGAGGTCTCACCCTGCCGGGCATGACGATTGTCTGCGGAGACTCGCACACCTCCACCCACGGTGCCATGGGAGCCGTAGCCTTCGGCATTGGCACCAGCGAAGTGGAGATGGTGTTGGCCTCACAATGCATCTTGCAGGCACGCCCCAAGACCATGCGTATCCGCATCGAGGGGGAACTGAAGAAAGGAGTGACGGCAAAGGACATGGCTCTCTATATGATGTCGAAGATGACCACCAGCGGTGCGACAGGCTATTTTGTGGAGTATGCGGGTTCTGCCGTACGCAACCTTACTATGGAAGGACGGCTCACCCTTTGCAACCTCTCCATCGAGATGGGCGCACGCGGCGGCATGGTGGCTCCGGACGAAACGACATTCGCCTACATCAAAGGACGCGAACATGCCCCCAAGGGCGAGGCGTGGGACAAGGCCGTGGCCTATTGGAAGACCTTGAAGAGCGACGAAGATGCCGTGTTCGACAAAGAGGTAGCGTTTGACGCGTCGGACATCGAGCCAATGATTACCTACGGAACAAACCCGGGAATGGGCATGGGCATCACACAAAGCATCCCCACAATGGAGGAGATGAACGAGCAGGCGAAGATTTCTTACAAGAAATCACTCGACTACATGGGCTTCGAGCCGGGTGAATGCCTGTTGGGCAAAAAGGTTGACTATGTGTTTCTGGGAGCCTGCACCAACGGGCGCATAGAGGACTTCCGCGCATTTGCCTCATTGGTAAAAGGACACAAAAAAGCACCCCACATAACCGCATGGCTCGTACCCGGCTCATGGATGGTGGACGCGCAAATACGTGAAGAGGGACTGGACAAGGTTCTGAAAGAGGCAGGATTTGAAATCCGTCAACCCGGATGCTCAGCCTGCTTGGCAATGAATGACGACAAGATTCCCGCAGGCAAATATTCCGTATCTACCAGCAACCGCAACTTCGAAGGCCGTCAGGGACCTGGAGCACGCACCATGTTGGCCAGTCCGCTGGTAGCCGCCGCGGCAGCCGTAACCGGTGTAGTGACAGACCCACGGGAGTTGTTATAACGTATAACCTTTTAAGCAAGAACGATGAAACAAAAATTCAATATCATAACCAGTACCTGTGTTCCTCTCCCCTTGGAGAACGTAGACACAGACCAAATCATTCCGGCCCGTTTCCTGAAGGCGACCACACGCGAAGAGAAGTTTTTCGGTGACAACCTCTTCCGTGACTGGCGCTACAACGCCGACGGCACACTGAACAAGAGTTTTGTACTCAACGACCCTACCTACGGTGGCGAGATATTGGTAGCCGGGAAGAATTTCGGTTCGGGATCCAGTCGCGAACACGCCGCCTGGGCAATAGCGGGCTACGGTTTCCGTGTGGTCATCTCCAGTTTCTTTGCCGACATCCATAAGAACAACGAGCTGAACAACTTCGTGTTGCCCGTCGTGGTGAGCGAGCCGTTTCTGGCTGAACTGTTCGCTTCGATTCAGGCCGACCCAAAGACGGTGGTGGAAGTGAACCTGCCGGAACAGACCGTCACCAACAAAGCCACAGGCAAAAGCGAAAAGTTCGAGATAAACGGTTACAAGAAACATTGCCTAATGAACGGGCTCGATGACATCGACTTCCTGTTGTCGAACAAGGATAAAATAGAGGCATGGGAAAAAACGTCAAGATAGAAATCATGGACACCACACTCCGCGATGGTGAACAGACCAACGGAGTCTCTTTCGTGCCTCATGAGAAGTTGATGATTGCCCGTTTGTTACTCGAGGAGCTGAATGTTGACCGTGTGGAGGTGGCTTCGGCACGGGTGTCTGACGGGGAGTTTGAAGCCACTCGCAGGATATGCGACTGGGCCACCCGGCATGGGGTAATCGACAAAGTGGAGATTCTCGGCTTCGTGGACGGCGACACCTCGCTCAACTGGATAAAGAAAGCGGGCGGAAAGGTAATCAACCTCCTTGCCAAAGGCTCTCTGAAGCATTGCACGCAACAGCTGAAGAAGTCGCCCGAAGAGCATCTGAACGACATCCGTCAAGTAGTCGCCTTGGCCGACAAGACGGGTGTCTCCGTGAATCTTTATCTGGAGGACTGGAGCAGTGGCATGAAAGATTCGCCCGAGTATGTCTTCCAGTTGATGGACGGACTCCGCGACACAAGCATCAAACGCTTTATGCTCCCCGATACGTTGGGCATACTCAACCCGCTACAAGTTATCGAGTATTTCCGTAAGATGGTGAAACGGTATCCCGACAAGCACTTCGATTTCCATGCGCATAACGATTACGACCTGGCGGTGAGCAACGTGCTGGCAGCCGTACTGAGCGGAGCCAAGGGACTGCACACTACCATCAACGGACTGGGCGAACGGGCCGGTAACGCGCCGCTTGCCAGCGTGCAGGCTATCCTGAAGGACCACTTCTGCGCACAGACCAACATCAACGAAGAGAAGTTGAACGACGTGAGCCGCATGGTGGAGTCCTACTCCGGTGTCTTGATTCCTGCCAACAAACCGATTGTGGGAGAGAACGTCTTCACGCAGGTGGCTGGTGTGCATGCGGATGGCGACAACAAAGACAATCTTTACTGCAACGCGCTCCTGCCCGAACGGTTCGGACGTAAACGGGAGTATGCCTTGGGCAAGACAAGCGGCAAGGCCAATATACGCAAGAATCTGGAAGACCTCGGACTGGAACTCGACGAGGAATCGATGCGAAAGGTAACGGAGCGCATCATCGAGCTGGGCGACAAGAAAGAGTTGGTGACGCAGGAAGATTTGCCCTACATCATCTCCGATGTGCTAAAGCACGACACCGTGAACAACAAGGTGATACTGAAGAGTTACTTCGTCACCTCGGCCCAAGGTCTGAAACCCGTTGCCACCATACGCATCCAAATCAATGGCAACGAGTACGAGGAGACTTCCAGCGGTGACGGACAATACGATGCCTTCGTACGGGCTCTGCGCAAAATCTACAAAGGCACGTTGGGCCGTAAGTTCCCGATGCTGGCCAACTATGCCGTGACGATTCCCCCCGGTGGACGTACGGATGCCTTTGTGCAGACCGTCATCACCTGGCGATTCCTCGACAGGGAGATACGTACGCGCGGACTGGACGCTGACCAGACAGAGGCGGCTATCAAGGCTACCATCAAAATGCTCAATGTGATAGAAAACGATTATGAAACACAAAACGTATAAGACATTATGAAAGAATTTAAGATTGCAGTGTTGCCCGGTGACGGTATCGGTCCTGAGATTTCCGCACAAGGCGTAAACGTGATGAGTGCCGTTTGCGAGAAATACGGCCACAAGGTGAGCTACGAATACGGCATCTGCGGAGCGGATGCTATCGACAAAGTGGGCGACCCTTTCCCCGAAGAGACCTTCCAGACCTGTAAACGGGCTGATGCCGTGCTCTTCTCTGCCGTTGGCGACCCCAAGTTCGACAACAACCCTACCGCCAAGGTTCGTCCTGAGCAGGGATTGCTCGCTATGCGCAAGAAGCTGGGACTCTTTGCCAACATCCGTCCTGTGCAAACTTTCAAATGCCTGTTGCACAAGTCACCCCTACGTGCCGACCTCGTTGAGGGAGCGGATTTCATCTGCATCCGCGAACTGACGGGAGGCATGTATTTCGGAGAGAAATACCAAGACAACGAGCGGGCTTACGACACCAACATGTACACCCGTCCGGAGATTGAACGCATCCTGAAGGTAGGCTTCGAGTATGCCATGAAGCGCAACAAGCACCTGACCGTGGTAGACAAGGCCAATGTGCTTGCTTCGAGCCGTTTGTGGCGTCAGATAGCCCAGGAGATGGCACCCAAGTATCCCGAGGTGAAGACAGACTACATGTATGTGGACAACGCTTCCATGCGTATGATTCAAGAGCCGCGATTCTTCGACGTAATGGTTACGGAAAACACCTTTGGCGATATTCTGACCGATGAGGGTTCTTGCATCAGCGGATCCATGGGATTGCTTCCATCCGCCTCTACGGGTGAGAGCACACCGGTGTTTGAGCCGATTCACGGATCATGGCCTCAAGCCAAAGGTCTCAACATCGCCAATCCCTTGGCGCAGATTCTGTCCGTGGCCATGCTCTTCGAATACTTCGATTGCAAGGACGAGGGTGCGCTTATCCGCAAAGCCGTAGACGCGTCGTTGGACGAAGAGGTGCGTACGGGCGACATCCAGGTGGAAGACAAAAAGTCCTACTCTACCTCTGAGGTGGGCGAATGGATTGTCAACTACATCCGCAAAGCGTAAGGTGGAATGAAAAGGTTATCAATCGCTGTCCTGCTCCTTAGCCCTTTCGCCCTCGTCTTTGGGCAAGATGCCGACCAGGTGTTGCTGCGCATCGGTGGACGGGAGGTTCTCCGTTCGGAGTTCGAATACGCCTATACGAAGAACCGTGCAGATTCCCTGTTGCCTCCCGAAGCGTTCTTACAGACTTTCATTGACCTGAAGCTGTCGGCTCTGGAAGCCGAGAGCAAAGGACTGGATACGCTGCCAGCGTTCCGCCAACAGCTAAATGTCAGGGTCGTTGAAGACGGCAGGAGGGGACAGCCTTTGATGACGAAGACCGACGCACACAAAACAGCCTGTGTACGCATTGCGCACCTTTACATCCATCTGCCCCAAAGCTCCTCCCGGGCTTTCATTCAGGAAGCCTGTGACAAGATGGAGGATATTTACCGTAAGGCATCTGCCGACGGCCAGTTTGAGCGGATGGTGATGGAAGCGAAAAACCACCCAATCGACGGCATCTACGGTGAACTGACTATCCTGCCGGCCCACCATACCATGGAGGTCATCGAACAGAAGATACGCTCCTTAGAGGTGGGCGAACTCAGTCGTCCGTTCGTGTCGCCCGCCGGCGTGCATCTGATACAGCTACTCGGGAGGGACGTGCACCATGAACATGCCGAAGATGCCACCGCACAAGACACGCAGGAGGAGAAACGAACGCTCTTTCTGCGGGCAGAGATACGGGACGCGCTGCTGCGGGAGGCGTTGGAACAAGACGAGACGCTGCAAGCAGAAGAGGAAGATTTGCCAGGCCTGCTAAAGGACTATTTCAAATCACACCGCGAAAACTATTCATGGGAACTCCCTCATTACAGGGGGGCGGTGGTGGTCTGCCGCAACAAAGCGACGGCAAAGCGCGTGAAGAAGTTGCTGAAATCCGCTCCGCAAAATCAATGGGACTCCCTGCTAAAGTCCCTTGCTGACAGAGAGAAAGGCAGTATCCGTCTGCCCTATGCATGCGGACTTTACCGGATAGGAACCGACTCATTGGTGGATAGGGTTGTCTTCAAACAAGAGACTTGTCAACTGCCTGAGGACGACACTGTCGTGGTGAAACGGGGAAAGGTGTTGAAGAAACGCCCAAAGAGTTACGAGGATGTCTATTCACAGGTCTACGCTGACTACTCGGCACATCGCAGAGAGCTTTGGAAAGAGAGACTGAGGAAGAAATATAAAGTTGAAATAAACGAAGAGGAATTAAAAACCGTTAATATCCACCAAGGGAACGGATGAAAGCAGTATCTTCGTTAGTTATTAAGCACAAAGCGAAAAAGGGATGAGGTTTTTGTGGATATGGTCAGTCCTGTTGTTGCTCCTGTCGTCATGCCAAAAGAAGCATGATTTCGGAGGCAAGACTCCTTTGGTGGAGATTGGGGAGCAGGTGCTCTTTCTGGAGGACCTTGCCCAAGCCTTGCCTGCCGACCTGCCAAGGAAGGACAGTGCGCAATATGCCGAAAACTACATACACAATTGGGTGGAGGATGTCCTCCTCTACGAGAAGGCGCAACGCAACGTGGCAGGTGACAGCAAGATAGAGGCGTTGGTGAGCAACTACCGCAAAGCCCTTGTGATACACACCTACCAACAGAACCTGATAGCGCAGAAGTTGGCCAACCAGGTGTCGGACAGCGACGTGAAGGCTTTCTACGAACAGAACCAAAAACTGTTTGTCCTCGACAGCCCGTTGATAAAAGGAATCTTCATCAAAGTGCCCATGGGCGAACGCGGCGTACAGAACGTACGTACATGGTGCCACAAGCTCACCCCCGAGAACGTGGAGAAGCTGGAGAAGTTCAGCCTGAAAGGCGCGGTGGACTACACCTACTTCCTGAACAAATGGACGGAGCTGGCGGATGTGACGGGAAAGATTCCCTCCTCCGCGCGACTCACGCAAAGCGCGCTCTCTTCTGACCCGGAGGTAGAGGTGAGGGACAAGGACTATTGGTATTTCCTCCATGTGACGGAGATGGTGGAAGCCGGCAAAGTAAAGCCTTTGGACTTTGCCTACAACGAAGTGAAAGAGATGCTGATGAACCTGCGGCAAGTGGACTTCATGCAACAGGTGAAGGACGAGCTCGTCAAGCGGGCGACAGACAAGAACGAAATTATTTATTATTATAAAGATGCAAATGAATAGATTGCTAAGTTTCAGAAGTTTATTATTGCTGTGTGCGCTGTGTACCAGCATTGCGGTGTCTGCGCAGGACAATGTAATAGACGAAGTGGTTTGGGTGGTTGGAGACGAAGCCATTCTGAAATCGGATATCGAAGAGGAACGGATTCGGGCGCAATATGAAGGCCAGAAGTTGGAAGGTGACCCCTATTGCGTGATTCCCGAACGTCTGGCTATCCAGAAACTCTTCCTTCATCAAGCCGCCATCGACAGTATCGAGGTGGACGAGTCCGACGTGTTGAGCCGCGTAGAAGAGCAGACCAACTTCTATATCAGCCAGATAGGTTCAAAGGAAAAGATGGAGGAGTACTTCAACAAGACCGCTACCAAAATCCGTGAGGAGCTGCGCGACAACATACGCGACGCGATGATTGTGCAACGTATGCAGGAGAAGATAGTAGGCGACATCAAGGTGACACCGGCACAAGTTCGGCGCTACTTCAAGGACCTGCCCGCCGACAGTATTCCCTACATCCCCACGCAGGTGGAAGTGCAGATTATCACCATCGAGCCAAAGATTCAGCAAGAGGAGATAGACCAGATTAAGGAACGTCTGCGCGAATATACCGAACGTGTCAACTCCGGTACCACGCAGTTCTCCACACTGGCACGCCTCTACTCCGAAGATTCCGGGTCGGCCATCCATGGCGGTGAACTCGATTTCATGGGACGCGGCTCGCTCGACCCTGCCTTCGCCAACGTGGCCTTTAACCTGACAGACCCCAAGAAGGTGTCAAAGGTTGTGGAATCGGAATATGGCTACCATATCATCCAGCTCATCGAAAAACGGGGCGACCGCATCAAGGTACGCCACATCCTGCTCATTCCGAAGGTGGCTCAGGCCGACCTAGACGCAGCCTCTCTGCGTCTGGATTCCATCGCCGACGACATCCGCAACAGCAAGTTCACCTTCGAGGAGGCCGCACAGTATATCTCGAGCGACAAGGACACGCGCAACAACCACGGTCTGCTGCCTAACAAACGTACCGGCACTTCAAAATTCCAGATGCAGGAACTGCCGGCGGAAATCGCCAAGGTGGTGGACAAGATGAATGTGGGCGAGATATCGAACGCCTTCACCATGATCAACGACAAGCAAAAGAATGTCTGTGTCATCGTACGCCTGAAAACCCGTATCAACGGACACAAGGCAACCATCACCGATGACTACCAACAGCTGAAAGACGTGGTGGTAAACAAACGCCAAAACGAGAAACTGGACAAATGGATACGCGAGAAGCAGAAAAATACATACGTAAGAATCAATGAGAACTGGCAAAACTGCGACTTCAAGTATCCGGGTTGGATTCATTGATCATTTACAGAATGTAATTGGATATGTCCTACGGAAAGAATAACATGAAAAGGCATAGGATGCTCTTGGCGGGTGTCCTGTGCTTTTTTGGCCTTTGCATGGCGCAGGTACGTACCACCCACCCGGGCAACAACGGTGAAAAGAAGTCCAAGGTTTACCTGATTCACTCCGATGAACTGCGCTTCAATAAGCTGAAGAACCCCGACGCGCAGATTCTCGACGGCAACGTGGTGTTTCGCCACGACAGTGTCTACATGTATTGCGACAGTGCCTACTTCTACGAAGCCAAGAACTCGTTCGAGGCTTTCGGCAATGTGAAGATGAACCAGGGCGACACGCTGTTTCTCTACGGCGACTGGCTCTTCTACGACGGCAACACGCAGATAGCCCAAGTGCGCGAGAACGTGCGCATGGAGAACAAGAATACCGTGCTCACAACCGATAGCCTCAACTACGACAGAATCTTCAATCTGGGCTATTTCTTCGAGGGGGGAACACTGATGGACGAAGAGAACGTGCTCACCTCGGACTGGGGAGAATACAGTCCCGCGACGAAGTTCGCCGTGTTCAACTACAATGTGAAACTGGTGAACCCCAAGTTTACGCTCACCTCGGACACCTTGCGCTACAACACCTTGAGCAAGGTAGCCAACATCGTCGGGCCGTCCAACATCGACAACGGCGAGAACCACATCTATTCCGAGATGGGGTTCTACAACACCGCCTCCCAACAGGCCGAACTGCTCCAACGTTCGGTGTTGGTGAACGGCAGCCGCCAACTGGTAGGCGACAGTCTGTTCTACGACCGCACCGTTGGCTATGGCGAAGCTTTCCGCAATGTGGTGATGACCGACGTGGAGAACAAAAACATACTGACAGGTGAATATTGCTACTACAACGAACTGACAGGTTATGCCATGGCGACGGACAGTGCCGTGGCCATCAACTACTCACAGGGCGACAGCCTCTACCTGCACGCCGACACGCTGAAGATGGTGTCGTACAACTACAACACCGACTCCGTCTACCGCAAGACTTTCGCCTACTACAAGGTGCGCGCCTACAAGACCAACCTACAGGCCGTGTGCGATTCGATGGTGTTCGACTCACAGGACTCGTGCATGACGATGTACAACAATCCGATTGTGTGGAACGAGAACCAACAACTCTTCGGCGAGGAGATTAAGGTGTACATGAACGACAGTACCGTCGACTGGGCTCATGTCATCAATCAGGCCATGTCCATCGAAAGCATCGACTCCACCTGTTACAACCAGGTGAGCGGCAAAGAGATGAAAGCCTATTTTGTGGGCGGAGAGATAGACCATGCCGAGGTGACGGGAAACGTATGCATCGTCTATTTCCCCATCGACGACAAGGACAGCACCATCATCGGTGCCAACTGTGCGGAGACAAGCGTGCTCAACATCTATATGAGCGAAAGGAAGATACAGAAGATTGTGGCCAGTCCGAGGACATCGGGCACACTCTATCCTCTGCCTCTGTTGCCGGCGAACAAACGCTACCTGCCCTCGTTCGCCTGGTTCGACTACATCCGTCCGCTCAGCAAGGAGGACATCTTCGTTTGGCGAGGCAAGAAGGCGGGACAGGAACTGAAAACGTCTATACGCCGGGAAGTGCCGTTGCCCACATTGCAACGAAATAAAAAATAAGGAGGTATTCGTATGGGAATGTTCAAAATGAGAAAGCCGCGCGCCTACGACCACAGGTATATCTACGTGGACGAGCGGAAAGAGAAACTGCAGAAAATGGAAGATGCTGCCAAGCGGGAACTGGGTATGCTGCCCGAACGCGAGTTCCGTCCGGAAGACATCCGCGGGACTTTCGTCGCAGGTACTTCCCACCTGAAAAGGCGCAAAGAGGACGGCCGCAAGCCCCTCTCCTACGGCACCATGTTGGTGGCCATAGCAGTCCTGTTGTTTATCTTGCACTACCTCGTAACGGGTAGTTGGAATTTCTAACCGGACAGCCATGAGTGACATTATTCGTTTATTGCCCGATTCGGTAGCCAACCAGATTGCTGCGGGAGAGGTCATCCAGCGTCCCGCCTCCGTAGTCAAAGAGTTGGTGGAGAACGCCATCGATGCCGGAGCGCAACGCGTCGATGTCATCATCACCGATGCAGGGAAGACAAGCATACAGGTGGTTGACGACGGAAAAGGCATGTCCGAAACGGACGCGCGCCTGGCCTTCGAGCGTCACGCCACATCCAAGATAAAAGAGGCAGCTGACCTGTTCGCCTTGCACACCATGGGATTCCGTGGAGAGGCGCTGGCCTCTATCGCCGCCGTGGCACAGGTGGAGCTGAAAACACGCACCGCCTCCGATGAGTTGGGAACCGCCATCGCCATCTCGGGCAGCAAGGTCGAAAGCCAAGAGGTGGTATCCTGTCCCAAAGGGAGCAACTTCCTGGTGAAGAATCTCTTCTTCAATGTCCCTGCACGACGAAAGTTCCTCAAATCCAATCAAACGGAGCTGAGCAACATCCTCACCGAGTTCGAGCGCATCGTATTGGTGAATCCCGGCATCAGTTTCTCACTGACGCACAATGACGCCACTCTGTTCTCACTACCCAAGGCAACCTTGCGTCAACGCCTATTGGACGTGTTTGGGCGCAAGCTCAACCAGCAACTGTTGTCGGTGGACGTGGAAACGACCTTGGCAAGGGTACATGGCTTCGTGGGGAAACCCGAGGCGGCACGCAAGAAGGGGGCGCACCAATACTTCTTTGTCAACGGCCGTTACATGCGTCACCCCTATTTCCACCGTGCCGTGATGGACGCTTACGAGCACCTCGTCCCCACGGGCGAGCAGGTTTCGTATTTCGTCTACTTCGAGGTAGACCCCGCCAACATCGACGTAAACATCCACCCGACCAAAACGGAGATAAAGTTTGAGAACGAGCAGGCCATCTGGCAGATTGTAGCGGCCATGGTGAAGGAGTCCTTGGGCAAGTTCAACGCGATTCCCTCCATTGATTTCGATACGGAAGGAATGCCGGAGATGCCTTTGTTCGACGGTACGCCTCACGAGGTGACTCCGCCCAAAGTGAATTACGACCCCAACTATAACCCCTTCAAGACAGGCGATGCGCCCTCGTATGCGCAACAACGCAATAACGACCGATGGGAGGAACTGTATAAAGGAATAGAAGAACCGCTTCCCTCCGCCCCGGAGGAAGAAGAAGCTTCTCCCTCTGAATGGAACGCGGCTCCTTCGAGGCTCAACCTGCAGCCGGAAGGTTCGCATATGGAGATGTCGTCGCGCCATTATCAGTACAAAGGACGCTATATACTCACTTCCGTGAAGTCGGGACTGATGGTTATAGACCAACAAAGGGCACATGTCCGCGTACTCTTCGACCGTTATCTGACACAGATGGAGAAGCGTCAAGGAGCCTCACAAGGCGTGTTGTTCCCCGAGGTGGTACAGTTTCCCGCATCGGAGCAGGTGATACTGGAGAGCATCCTGGACGACCTGTCCGCCATCGGTTTCGACCTGTCCAACCTGGGAGGCGGCAGTTATGCCATCAATGGTGTCCCTGCGGGAGTGGAGGGACTGAGTCCTGTTGACCTGCTGACCAATATGGTGCATACGGCTATGGAGAAGGGTAATGACGTGAAACGTGACGTACGGAGCATCATCGCGTTGTCATTGGCGAAGTCCGCAGCCATCGTACCCGGCCAGGTTCTCAGTCAGGAAGAGATGAACAGCCTGGTGGACTCTCTTTTCAGCAGTCCCACCCCGAACTATACCCCCGACGGGAAAGTCGTTCTTTCCGTCATTCCGGAGGCTGACATCGAGCGTTTGTTCTGACAAACCACAATAGTGACAGAGCGGCGCGGCCATGGATAATGCCATTGCCGCGCCGCTCTTGTTTCTATCGGTTTGAGCCTTACTTCAGAGCCTGTTCAATGTCGGCAATGATATCCTCTACGTTCTCGATACCTACTGACAGACGTATCAAGTCAGGAGCTACACCCGCCTCGCGCAACTGCTCGTCGGAGAGCTGACGGTGCGTGTGGCTTGCCGGGTGAAGCACACAGGTACGGGCATCCGCCACATGGGTCACAATGCAAATCATCTTCAGCCGGTCCATGAAGTGGATGGCATCCTCACGCGTTCCCTTCAGTCCGAAAGCGATGACACCGCACGAACCGTTCGGCAGGTATTTCTGTCCCAGCTCATAGTATTTGTCACCCTTCAATCCGCAATAGTGTACCCAAGCCACCTTGTCATTGGCCTTGAGCCATTCGGCTACGGACTGTGCGTTTTTGCAGTGTTGCGGCATACGCAGGTGCAGCGTCTCCAGACCCAAGTTGAGCAGGAAGGCGTTCTGCGGAGCTTGGATAGATCCCAAGTCACGCATCAGCTGTGCGGTCGCCTTGGTCATATAGGCCATCCTGCCGAAAGCCTTGGTGTAGGTCAAGCCATGGTACGACTCATCGGGCTGTGTCAGTCCGGGGAATTTGTCCGCATGGGCATCCCAGTCGAAGTTGCCGCTGTCCACAACGACACCTCCGACCGAGGTAGCGTGTCCGTCCATGTATTTGGTGGTGGAGTGTGTCACGATGTCCGCTCCCCATTCAAACGGGCGGCAGTTGATAGGCGTAGCGAAGGTGTTGTCCACAATCAAGGGCACGCCATGACTGTGTGCGATACGCGCGAATTTCTCGATGTCGAGCACGTCGCAACCAGGGTTGGAGATGGTCTCACCGAAGAGAGCCTTCGTGTTGGGACGGAAAGCCTTGCTGATTTCCTCTTCCGAATCATCGGCGTTGACGAAGGTACATTCGATACCTAACTTACGCATCGTCACGTTGAAGAGGTTGAAAGTTCCGCCATAGATGGTAGAAGCACAAACAAAGTGGTCGCCCTTCTCGCAAATATTGAAAACGGCATAGAAGTTGGCCGCCTGACCGGAGGAGGTCAACATGGCACCCACGCCACCCTCCAGCGCGGCTATCTTTGCCGCTACGGCATCGTTGGTAGGATTCTGCAAGCGGGTGTAGAAGTAACCGCTCTCTTCCAAATCAAAGAGGCGTGCCATCTGCTCGCTCGTGTCATACTTGAATGTTGTACTCTGGTAGATGGGCAGCACGCGCGGCTCACCCTTTTTGGGAGTCCATCCGGCTTGCACGCAGATGGTCCCTTGTTGTTGTTTCTTGTCCATGATGTTATTTTACGATGTTCTTATCAGGGTTAATCCTATGCAAAAGTAACAATAAATAAGTAGTCCTACAACCTTCAGTGGTGCGAAAGTATGCCAAGCGCTCAAAAAGTCAAGCGTTTGCACAAAAAAACAAAAGCGTTGCCTACACCTTCACAGGCCAGGCAACGCGCATTACAATACAAAATACAAATACAACTAAACGAGATTCTTATTATTTCTTTATACGATTCCTTGTGCCATCATAGCGTGGGCCACCTTCATGAAGCCGGCGATATTGGCGCCTTTCACGTAGTTGATGTAGCCGTCCGGCTGTGTGCCGTACTTCACGCATTGTTCATGTATACCGAACATGATGCCGTGCAGCTTCTGGTCCACCTCTTCGGCTGTCCAGCTCATGTGCATGGCGTTCTGGCTCATCTCCAGTCCCGAAGTGGCCACACCGCCAGCGTTCACGGCCTTGCCCGGCGCATACATAATCTTATTCTCGATGAAGGTGTCGATAGCCTCGGGGGTACATCCCATGTTGGAAATCTCACCCACGCAAGTTACCTTGTTCGCAATCAATGTCTTTGCATCCTCACCGTTGAGCTCGTTCTGCGTAGCGCAAGGCAGGGCGATGTCTACCTTCACTTCCCAAGGACGACGGTCTGCCACGAACTTGGCACTCGGATATTTCTCCGCATACGGAGCCACGATGTCATTGCCCGATGCGCGAAGTTCGAGCATATAGTCAATCTTCTCGCCGCTGATGCCGTCCGGGTCGTAGACGTATCCGTCCGGACCGGAGATGGTAACCACCTTGGCACCGAGCTGGGTAGCCTTGGTAGCGGCACCCCACGCCACATTACCGAAGCCGGAGATTGCCACCGTCTTGCCCTTGATGTCGATACCTCTGGTCTTCAGCATCTGGTTCACGAAGTAGAGACCGCCAAAACCGGTTGCCTCGGGACGAATCAATGAACCGCCATACTCCAAGCCCTTGCCGGTAAACGTACCCGTAAACTCGCGTGTGAGTTTTTTGTACATGCCGAACATGTAACCTACCTCGCGGCCACCTACGCCGATATCACCGGCAGGAACATCCATGTCGGGACCCAGGTGACGCCACAACTCCAGGATGAACGCTTGGCAGAAGCGCATAACTTCCGCATCGCTCTTTCCTTTCGGAGAGAAGTCCGAACCTCCCTTGCCGCCGCCCATAGGCAATGTGGTCAGGGCGTTCTTGAAAGTCTGCTCGAATCCCAGGAATTTAAGGATGGAAAGGTTAACCGACGCATGGAAACGGATACCGCCTTTGTACGGACCGATAGCGTTGTTGAACTGCACTCTGTAACCCAAGTTCACCTGCACTTTCCCATTGTCGTCTACCCAAGGCACACGGAATGTAAAGATACGGTCGGGCTCCACTAAACGTTCGATGAGACTTACTTTCTCAAACTCGGGATGTTGATTGTAGACATCCTCAATGGAAAGAAGAACCTCTTTCACAGCTTGCAAATACTCCAGTTCACCGGGGTGTTTGGCTTCCAAGGAAGACATGATGCGTTCGATATTCATATTATCTGGTATAATTAAGGTTTAAGTCAATTTGTTTCTTCTTTGCGGCAAATATAGACCTTAATTTATTCCCTGCAAAATTTTCAAGGGAAAATTTCAAATAAAAAGTGATAAAATGATACTTCAATAGTGTTTGTTATACACGTATCTGCCATCCCGTTCTTTTCTCAGCGGCAATTATTCAACGTTTTCGTGTCGAAATGTAAAGCGCCTCCATTCGCCATCCGCAGTTCGTCTTACAAGATGAAATAGCCGCACAGCAACGGCGAAGCCAAGCCTCCGGCCTGAAAGCTGCAATCGCCAACTGAGGAAGCGAAACTTGGCCAACTGAGGAAACGATTTTTGGCCAACTGAGGAAATAAATCTTGGCCAACTGAGGAAATGTAGAAACAAACCCCTATCTTTGCAGCTGACAATCAAATAAATGGACGGTATGGAATATAAAAGCAGAATAGCAGACCGAATGCTCGCAAAAAAGTTGGCAAGCAAGGGCGCGGTACTCATAGAGGGACCCAAGTGGTGTGGCAAGACCACTACAGCCGAGCAACAGGCTAGCAGCATCTTGTATATGGACAATCCTACTTTACTGGAAACGAACCTGCAAATGGCAGAGATAGACCCGACTGTCCTGCTCAAAGGGGATACTCCTCGCCTTATCGACGAATGGCAGTTGGCTCCCAAACTTTGGGATACGGTCAGGTTTGAGGTAGACCATCGGCATAAGGTGGGACAGTTCGTCTTGACAGGCTCAGCCGTTCCCGCGGAAGAAAAGGATATGCATCATTCCGGAACGGGGCGGTTTAGTTGGCTGACGATGCGCCCGATGAGCCTGTATGAGTCGGGAGAGTCGAACGGGAAAATCAGTCTGGCACATTTGTTTGAAGCGCCGGAAAAGATTGTTGCCGTCAATGAATTGAAGATAGACGACCTTGCCTACCTGATTTGCCGTGGCGGCTGGCCTTTCGCTTGTGGATTGCAGGGAGAGGCTGCCCTGGAGCAGGCCTTTGATTATGTGGATGCCGTTATCAAGAAGGATGTTTCGCGAGTGGATGGAGTGAACCGTAATGCCACGACTACCCGGCTGCTACTGCGTTCATATGCTCGCAACCAAGGAGCACAAGCTACGATAGGAACGATTGTGGCCGACATGATGACGAACGACGAGAATGAGATCAGCGTAAAAACAGCGGGGAGTTACTTGGAAGCCTTGAGGAAAATCTTTGTGATAGAAGATTCGGAGGCTTGGAATCCTAACCTCCGTTCGAAGACAGCCGTCCGTACGGCAAACACTCGCTATTTCGTGGACCCGTCCATCGGTACAGCCGTGTTGGGACTTGGCCCAAAGGACCTTATCAGTGACCTCAATACGATGGGACTTTTCTTCGAGACCCTTTGTGTGCGTGATTTGCGAATCTTTGCTGATGCCCTGGATGGGGAAGTGTATCATTTTCGTGACAAGAACGGGTTGGAATGTGATGCAGTGGTGCACCTCCGTAATGGCAAGTATGGTCTTGTGGAGGTAAAACTGGGAGGTGACAGACTGGTCAATGAAGGCGCGGCGAACCTGCTCACCCTTGCCGGAAAGATAAACACAGATAAGATGAGCGAACCGTCGTTCATGATGGTGCTGACCGGCACCGGTGAATTCGCTTATCGTCGCAAGGACGGGGTGTTTGTCGTACCAATCGGTTGTCTGAGAGATTGACTTTGCACGGTGAAAAAACGTAAGTACTTTCATGGGCCATCGTAAGTACTTACGTGAGCCATCGTAAGTACTTTCATCGGGCAACGTAAGTACTTACATCGGGCGATGTAAGTACTTACCCTGACTATGACTGAATTTACTTTACACTTATAGTGTTATTTTACTAAGATGC
>CAVJRQ010000017.1:6406-18564 GCA_963652075.1 Acutalibacteraceae bacterium | reverse complement strand
ATTTCTTTACTTTTTAAAGTGTTAAAACGGTGTAAAGTAAATCTGTACTAAGTCACGTTGACTGAAGCAGTAGACACTCTAAATTGAGCCTTACTGAAATTTCCACCGGGTTTTCGGACTGACCCGGAATAGGCAGGCAGATAAACAACGTTTATATCAAATTTGATTTATCTGCGGAAAAGTGTATCTTTGCGTTGAAATAAGGTGCGGAAAAATGTAGTCAGAGACTATATTTAGGTGCGGAAAAATGTAAATGCAATCATGGAAAGATTTGTACTACAGAAGCTTGTGGCATGGAAAAACAGTGACGACCGAAAACCTCTAATCGTTAATGGCGCGCGACAGGTGGGCAAGACTTGGGCTTTGCGTGAATTCGCCAAGCGCGAGTTCGCTAAGGAAGCGTATGTTCTGTGCCGTAAGAATGAACTGGCAGAGCAAATCTTCAAGAAGGATTTCGACGTGGAGCGCATCCTTATCTCGTTGAAGGCACTGACAGGCGTTGACATCACTCCGGGCGATACGCTGATAATTTTGGATGAAGTGCAGGAGATTCCCGAAGCCATTGAAGCCTTGAAATACTTTTGTGAAGATGCACCCCAGTACCATATCGCCGTGGCTGGCTCTCTGCTCGGCGTTTCACTACATCACGGTGTCTCTTTCCCGGTAGGGAAAGTGAATGAGATAGACCTCTATCCCATGAACTTTGGGGAGTTCCTCCTTGCCAAAGGTGAAGCACAGGCTTATCAGTTGCTGAAGGAGAAGAACTTCGACGTGACAAACCTTCTTCATGAGAAATATGTAGACTTCTTGCGCCAATACTACTATGTAGGAGGAATGCCGGAAGCCGTGAAGAGTTTTGTGGAGAAGGCCTCATTGGCTGACGTGAGGCGGATACAAAACGAAATACTGAAAGGCTATGAACGTGATTTCTCCAAACATGCTCCCGTGGAGCAGACTGAGCGAATCCGACAGGTGTGGAGGAGCATCCCTTCGCAGTTGTTTAAAGACAACAAGAAGTTTATCTATGGAGCGTTGCGCAAAGGAGCGCGGGCCAATGAATTTGAACTTGCCATCCAGTGGCTTATCGACTCGGGACTGCTGTATAAGGTGTCGCGTTGTACCAAGCCAGCCCTGCCGTTGGCTATCTACGAAGACTTCTCCGCTTTTAAACTGTATCTTGTGGATGTGGGACTGTTGGGAGCCATGGTAAACACAGACCCGGCTCAAGTTCTCATCAACAATGCGGTCTTCTCCGAATACAAAGGAGGTATGACGGAAGAGTATGTTCTACAAGAAATGAAAAGCCAAGGTATTGATTCCGTTTTCTATCACAAGACGGATGATTCAAGGCTGGAACTGGATTTCGTCATTCAGTACCAAGGTAAGGTGTTGCCTATCGAAGTGAAGGCGGAGAGCAATGTAAGGGCCAACTCCCTTTCGTCGTTGCTGAAGGCTACTCCCGATTTGAGGGCTGTCCGTCTCTCCATGATGCCCTATCGCCAGCAAGGTCAACTCTATTGTGTGCCTCTTTATGCCGTATAATCCCCTTAGGGGCAAATCTACTAAAAGTAGCTGTTGCTGGAGAATGATATACAATCCTATATAAAAAACCGAAAACAAATGAGATGATGGAAAACATATTCTACTTGTCCACGGACGAACTGAAGACCGTGGCGAACAAACTGCAGGAGCGCATCGAAGAGGGACTTCGTGCGGACAATCAAGAGATTCTGGCTATCCCTACCCATGTAATACCCAAGCTGAATGTCGCCGAGGAGCGTGTGTTGGCACTCGACTGGGGCGGCACCAACTTCCGTGCCGCCGTGGTGGAGTACAAGGCTGAGAAAGCCACCATACTGGAACAGGTGAAGTATCCGCTCTCCAAGGTGGAGACCAAAGGGTTCGACCAGGAACGGCTCTTCGAGACCTTCGCCTCCTACATCGGTGAACTGAAGACGCTCGACAGCCGTGTCACCAAGATAGGCTTCTGCTTCAGCTACCCCGCCGCTTCACGCCTCAACGGCGACGCGGTGTTGCTCCGATGGACCAAGGGACTTGATATCCCCGACATGGTGGGCAAGCCGGTGGGCAAGTCATTGGTGGACTACCTGAACAATAACAAGAACATCCACACCACCTTCACCGACATCAAGGTCATCAACGATACCGTGGCTTGTCTCTTCAGCGGCCTGACGGAGGTGAAGCCGGACGGCAAGCCCTACGACTCCTACGTCGGGCTGATACTGGGAACAGGTACCAACATGGCGTGCCTGATGCCGCTGGACAAGATAGCGAAACTCAACAACAAGTCCACCGAACAGATTCCGGTGAACATGGAATCGGGGAACTTCAACCCTTCCTGCTTTACGGCCGTGGACGACCTGGTGGATGCCGTCTCCAACAACAAAGGTTCCCAACGTTTCGAGAAGGCCGTTTCCGGTGGCTACCTGGGTCAAATCTTCCGCATGACATTCCCCCACGAGAAGATTAAGTCCGACTTCGATGGCGGTGACCTCAGCCATATCGTGAACCATCCGTCGGAATACAAGCCGGACTATGTGGCGGTAGCCAACTGGATATTCGGGCGTTCCGCCAAACTGGCCGCGGCTTCCTTGGCAGGCATCACGCAGGTGTTGGTGCGCCAGAACGAGGAACTGAAGGACATCTGCCTCTCCGCTGACGGGTCTGTATTCTGGTGCAACGACTACCGCTCTCAGGTGGAGGCGCAACTGAAAGCCTTGTTGCCGCAAGGCGTGAAGCTGACCATCCTCGACAAAGAACGGATGCAGGACCCCAACCTCATCGGGTCGGCCATCGCGGCTCTGTCCTGACAAGAGATAGGCGCATGGCGCATGTGACGTGATAGAGGTTTGTTTGCACAGTAGTTGGCCGGAAACTATTCGTACTTTAACGGAATGTTTGTAATTTTGTACTCCGAAAAAGAAGAAGACGCGTCATGAAGCTACAGACTACCGTGGAACTGCCTACAGACCTGCCGTCCATAGACTTGGAGCAGCGACTGCTGATGATGGGATCGTGCTTTGCCGAGAACATGGGGACGCTGTTTGCCGAAAGGAAGTTCCAGGTGGATGTCAACCCCTTCGGAATCCTTTATAACCCTCTGTCCATCGCCAAGGCGCTGGAGCGCATGCTGGACGGTAGGACATACGAGGCGGAAGACCTCTTTTTCTACCGTGAGCAGTGGCACAGCTATATGCACCATGGCAGTTTCTCCGCCCCGACGAAAGAGGAAACGCTGAACCGGATAAACAACCGGTTGCTGCGGGCTGCGCAGGCATTGCCGGAGACGGACTGGCTGATGCTGACCTTTGGTACGGCCTATGTCTATCGGCTGAAGACAAACGGCGAGGTGGTGAGCAACTGTCATCAAACACCCGATCGGGACTTCAACCGCAGCCGAGTGACCGTGGAGGATATCGTAGCTGCTTACCGACCCTTGACGGAACGCTTGCTGGCACGTAACGACAAGCTGAAAATCCTTTTCACCGTCAGTCCTATCCGCCACCTGCGTGACGGGCTGCACGCCAACCAACTGAGCAAAGCGACCCTGTTGCTGGCCATTGACCGGCTGACATCGCTCTGTCCGGACCGCCTCTTTTATTTCCCTTCCTACGAGATAGTGATGGACGAGTTGCGCGACTATCGTTTCTATGCCGACGACATGGCGCATCCGTCCCCTGTGACGGTGGCTTACCTGTGGGAGTGCATCGAGAAGTGCTTCTTTACCGAGGCAACACGCAAGCTGGTGGAGGAGGTGAGGGCGGTGGCGCGCGACGTGAACCATCGGCCGTTGCACCCCGAGAGCGAGGCGTACCGCACGTTTAACGAACAGATTGTTGATAAAATAGAAACACTTACGAAGAAATGTCCTTATCTGGACTTTCACAATGAATTGGAATTATGTCATACACGATTGAACAGATAGTACTGCTGATAGGAGCGGAGCGCATAGGTCGCGCTGAGGCTCATCAGATTGACTGGATTCTGACGGACAGCCGTTCGCTCTGTTTCCCGGAAGAGACCTTGTTCTTTGCCCTGGAGACGAAACGGAACGACGGACACAAGTACATCGCCGAACTGCATGAGCAGGGCGTGCGAAACTTTGTGGTGAGCAAGCTGCCTGCGGACATGAAGAACTATGCCGACTGCAACTTCCTGAAAGTGGCGTCCCCGCTGAAGGCTATGCAGAAGCTGGCGGAACATCATCGCGGAGAATTCGATGTCCCCGTTATCGGCGTTACCGGCAGCAACGGAAAGACCATCGTGAAGGAGTGGCTCTATCAGCTGATTAGCCCCGACAGGATTGTCACCCGTTCGCCCCGCAGCTACAACTCCCAGATAGGCGTGCCCCTCTCCGTGTGGCTGATGAACGAAGAGACGCAGCTGGCCATCTTCGAAGCCGGCATCTCCGAAATGGGTGAGATGGATGCGTTGCGCGCCATCATACAACCCACCATCGGCATCATCACCAACATCGGCGGGGCGCATCAGGAGAACTTCCTCTCGCTGCAGGACAAGTGTATGGAGAAGGTGTCGCTCTTCAAGGATTGTGACGTGATAGTCTACAACGGGGACAACGAACTGATAAGCGGATGCGTCTCCAAAACCGTCTTCTCGGCACGCGAGATAGCCTGGTCGATGAAGGACGATGAACGGCCGCTCTTCATCCAGTCCATCCGCAAGGGCGAGACGGAAACGACGGTGGAATACCGTTACCTGGGGATGAGAAACCAATACACGATACCGTTCATCGACGATGCGTCGGTGGAGAACTCGCTCAACTGCTTGGCCGTTTGCCTCTATCTGATGATAGAACCCGGTGAGATAGCCCGACGGATGGCGAAGTTGGAGCCGGTGGCCATGCGCCTGGAGGTGAAGGAGGGCAAGAACGGATGTACGCTGATTAACGACAGCTACAACTCCGACCTCGCCTCGCTGGACATCGCGTTGGACTTCATGTCGCGCCGACCCGACTGTCAGGGACGCAAGCGTACGCTCATCCTGTCGGATATATTGGAAACGGGACAGAGCAACGCGTTGCTCTACCGCAAGGTGGCGCAACTGGCGGAGAGCCGCGGCATCGAGAAGATGATAGGCGTGGGAGCGGAGATATCCTCGTGCGCGTCGAGGTTCGCCATGGAGAAGTATTTCTTCCCCAACACAGAGGCGTTGATGGAGTCGCAAGTGTTTGCCGACCTCCGCAACGAGGTGATACTGATTAAGGGGTCGCGCAACTTCCGTTTCGAGCTGTTGTCCGAGAACCTGGAACTGAAAGTACACGAGACGATATTGGAGATTAACCTCCGGGCGATGGTGGACAACCTCAACTATTACCGGGGATTGCTGAAACCGGAGACGAAGATGGTCTGCATGGTGAAGGCCTTCGCCTACGGTGCCGGCTCTTATGAAGTGGCAAAGACGCTGCAAGACCATCGGGTGGACTATCTGGCGGTGGCGGTGGCGGACGAGGGGTCTGACCTTCGCAAGGCGGGCATCACCTCCAACATCATCATCATGAATCCGGAGTTGACCGCTTTCAAGACGATGTTCGACTATAAGCTGGAACCCGAGGTGTACAGCTTTCACCTGCTCGATGCCCTCATCAAGGCGGCGGAGAAGGAGGGCGTGACCAACTTCCCCATCCACGTCAAGCTGGACACGGGCATGCACCGGTTGGGATTCTCGCACGAAGAGATTCCGGCACTGATACTCCGCCTGAAACAACAGTCGTCCGTCATACCCAAGTCCGTGTTCTCCCATTTCGTGGGGAGCGACAGCGCGGAGTTCGACAGCTTCACGCGTGAACAGATAGACCGCTTTGTGGCATCGGCCGACGAGCTGCAGGCGGCATTCCCTCATAGAATCCTGCGGCACATCTGCAACACGGCGGGCATCTCGCGTTTCCCCGAGGTGCAGTTCGACATGGTGCGGCTGGGTCTCGGCCTGTATGGTGTGAATCCTATCAACGACGAACTTATCCATCCGGTGAGCACACTGAAGACTACCATCCTCCAGATTCATGAAGTGCCGATGACGGAGACGGTAGGCTATAGCCGCAAGGGACGGCTGACACGTGACTCCCGCATCGCCGCCTTGCCTATCGGTTATGCGGACGGACTGAACCGACACTTGGGTAACGGTCACGGCTATTGTTTGGTCAACGGACAGAAAGCTCCCTACGTGGGCAACATCTGTATGGATGTCTGCATGATAGACGTGACAGATATTGACTGTAAGGAAGGCGACAAAGCCATCATCTTTGGCGAGGAACTGCCCGTCAGCCAGTTGGCCAAGTGGCTCGACACGATTCCCTACGAGATACTCACTGGGGTGTCGGGCAGGGTGAAGCGGGTCTATTTCCAAGACTAAGTCTTCCGGTTTTGGGATTAAGGCTTCCTGTTGAGCCAGTTTCCTGTTGAATCGGCTTTCGTTTGAGCTGGATTTTGTTCGACACGAAGCGTACCGTATATATAAGGAGAGGGCATGCGAACAATCGCATGCCCTCTCCTTATATATATGTACCTATCGATTACTGAAGGAAGGCTATCAGCACACCTGCGGCAACGGCAGAACCGATAACGCCGGAGATGTTGCTGGACATACAGTAGTTGAGCACGTGGTTCTTCGGGTCGTACTTGGTAGCAATCTCGTTGCAGACACGGCTTGCCATAGGCACGGCACTCAGACCGGTAGCACCAATCAGCGGATTGATCTTCTTCTTGCTGAAAAGGTTCGCAATCTTCACGAACAGGATACCGCCCGAGATGGAGAGCGCGAAAGCGAGGAATCCGCCAATCACGATGCCGATGGTAGTCCAGTTGAGGAACGCTTCGGTCGTCATGGTGGCACCTACGCAGAGACCCAGGAAGATGGTGGCGGCGTTCATGATGCTGTTGGCGGCAGCGTCGAACAGACGGCTTGTGTCGGTACCGATCTCCTTGATTAAGTTACCGAACATCAACATACCAATCAAAGGCACGGCTGTCGGAACGAACAGCGCCACGATGGTGGTAACGGCAATCGGGAACACAATCTTCAGCACGCGCAGGTTCTTGATTTCGGTGTCCGAAGGATAGAGTTTCTCTTGCTCTTTCATGTTGATGAGCAGCTCCTTCTTGGTGCAGAGCAGTTTCACTACCAACGGGATGATGACCGGAACCAACGCCATGTAAGAGTAGGCGGCGATGGCGATAGGACCGAGCAAGTGAGGTGCCAGCTTGATGGTGGTGAAGATGGCGGTAGGACCGTCAGCGCCACCGATGATACCCAGAGCGGCAGCCTCTTTCGGCGTGAAGCCCATGAGGATAGCCACCAACAGAACGGTGAAGATACCCAACTGGGCGGCAGCACCGAAGATGGAGAGGCGCAGGTTGCGCAGCATCGGGCCGAAGTCCGTCAGGGCTCCCACACCCATGAAGATGACAGGGGGCAGGAATCCGGTCTTGATCAACATATAGTAGAGGAAGTTCATCAAGCCCAAGTCGTGTGCAATCTCGTGCAACGGCATCTCCCAGATGTTCTTCATCACACCGTTGACGCAAACCATACCGTTCTCGTCGGCTTGTATCACGCCCATCTCCCCACCGGGGAAGTTGGCGAGCAGCACACCGAACGCGATGGGAATGAGCAGCAGCGGTTCGTAGTGCTTCTTGATACCGAGGTAGAGCAGCACGAACGCGATGGCGTACATTATCAGGAAAGACGGGTCAGCAAAGATGTTGCTGAAGGCCGTCATCTCATACAGTTTTGCAAATATATCTTCCATTATCCAATCTTCATTATAATGTCATCTTCAGCGATAGCGTCTCCCGGATTCGCGCAAATGGCCGTAACGGTTCCGTCGAACTCCGAGCGGATGGCATTGTAGGTTTTCATTGCTTCAACATAGCACAACACGTCACCGGCTTTCACCTGGTCGCCCACCTTCAGGGGCGTTTCTCCGGCACTCTTCACAAGGAAGAACTTGCCTTCGAGCGGCGCAAGGACATCCTTGCCCTCACCGGTGATGGCCTTCTGCACATTGTCGTTGGCAGGAGCCAATGTGGCGGCATCCACTTCGCCGTAAGCCACCGTCACCTTGTATGCCTGTCCGTTGACGGAGACGGTGAGTGTCTTCGGCTGTTTCGGCTCTTCGGGCTTGAAGTCCTTCTCGGCGTGGCGTTTCTTCACGTCCTCCAAGAAAGCCTCTTTGGCCTGTCCGCTCTTGTATGCCTCGTACTGTGACGGGTGCATGGCGTACTCGAACAGCTCCTCGTCGTCCTGGCCGGTATCCCATTTCTTCTCTTTCATCAACGCGCGGTATTTGTCCAACGCGTCTGGATAGTTGTCCTGCGGATTGCCGGTGAAGAACTGACGTCCCTCGCGCTGTGCCTTCTCGATGATTTCGGGAGCCAGTTCACCCGGCAGCTTTCCGGCTTTGCCGAGAATCATGTCCCAGATGTCGTCGGCAATCATGCCCCAACGCTCTTTGCCCTTCTCCATGGCGATGACGTTCATCAACGCCACGTTCTTCACGTACTGGCTGAACGGCGTTACCAAGCAGGGGTAGCCCAGACGCGGCCATACGTAAGCCACCTCGTTGAACAACTTGACGAGCAGCTCGTCCTGCGTCATGAACGGTTGGTTGTTCTTTGCCTTGTATTTGTTGATAGACTCCAGGTTGCTCTCCAGGTCGGCCATCAGGCTTCCCATCATACCGCCGGGAAGTCCCGGGCCGATAAGCAGGGAGTTCATCATGCGGTTCTTCGGGCTGATGTACAGGCCGAGGAAATCGTCCATGAAGCTCTGAATCAAAGTGCGCACTTTCATGTATGCCTCCATGTTCACCTCGGGAACGATGAAGCCCGCGTCCTTCAGCATGGCCTGTACGCTGAGCACATCGGCGTGACCGGTACCCCACGACAGCGGTTCCATGCCGACATCCACGTAGTCGCATCCTGCCTTGCAGACCTCAAGGATGGAGGTCATGTTGAAGCCCGGTGTGGCGTGGCTATGGTACTGGATGGGCGTGTCGGGGTGAGCGGCCTTGATGCCCGCTACTATCTTGCCCAGTGTGACGGGACGACCGATTCCGGCCATGTCCTTGATGCATATTTCGTCCGCACCGGCTTTGATGAGTTCGTCCGCCATATTCACGTAATACTCTACCGTGTGAACCGGAGAGAAGGTGATGCAGAGCGAACATTGTGAAATCATTCCGGCCGCGTGGGCGTATTCGATGGAAGGAATAATGTTGCGTGTGTCATTGAGTCCGCAGAACGTACGGGTGATGTCCGTTCCCTGCGCCTTCTTCACTTTGTAGAAGAGCTTGCGCACGTCCGCGGGGACAGGGCTCATACGCAAACCGTTGAGTGCGCGGTCCAGCATGTGAGTCTGTATGCCGGCTTCGTGGAATGGCTTCGTCCATTCACGTACGGCTTTATTTGGATTCTCTCCGAAGAGGAGATTGACTTGTTCAAAACCTCCGCCATTGGTTTCCACTCGGGCAAAGCAACCCATCTCGATGATAGCCGGGGCTACTTTTACTAATTGATCGACACGCGGTACGTACTTGCCGGCAGACTGCCACATGTCGCGAAAGACTAAACTGAATTTAACTTCTCTTTTCATACTTACGTTCTTTGATTCTTAGTGCTTTTGTTTGTGTTTGTTAGGTTAGAGTTTTTCTATCTTCACCACTTTTCCTTTTCCGTGGGTCAGAACGTCCACCGCGGCCTTGATGGCGGCAACGGAGGTGTTGTCGGCGATAGCCCGCTGCTGAGAGACCTGCTTGTGTTCCTCTTCAGGAGCGAACCTGTTGACCAACGTAATGAGGAGTTTGCTCAGATAGATTACGATAAGCAGGATAATGAATACGGAGACCATACCCACAACCAACAGGAGTAATCCAATTCTCAAATTGTCCATATTACTTCTTTTATTGATAAGGTTAATGACTAATGTTTTATTGATTGATAAAAAATCGTCCGAAATTACTTATTCCTTTTTACTTCGGAAAATAATTACTGTTAAATAGTCATTAAAAGAACAAGAATAGTTTGAATCAGATAAATAGAGTCCTTTGCGTACCGTGCCCGCCCTGCACCGGCTTGAAGGTGTAGGCTTACGGCGCATCCGCCTCACTGTCAGATGACTTGGAAGTATTGGTGGGGACTGTTTACAGGCTCTGCATGTCGTTGAGCCGTTTGTAATAGCCGTTCAGTGCAATCAGTTCCTCGTGCTTGCCGCGTTCCACGATGCGCCCTTCGTGCATCACGCAAATCTCGTCCGCGTTCTTGATGGTAGAGAGCCGGTGAGCGATGGCAATGGTGGTGCGGGTCTTCATGAGCCGTTCCAACGCCTCCTGCACCAGTCGTTCCGATTCGGTATCGAGGGCGGACGTGGCTTCGTCGAGGATGAGGATAGGCGGATTCTTCAGGATGGCGCGCGCGATGCTGATGCGTTGCCGCTGACCTCCGGAGAGTTTGTTGCCGCGGTCGCCGATGTTGGTGTTGTAGCCCTCCTCCTTCTCCATGATGAAGTCGTGGGCGTTGGCTATCTTGGCGGCTTCGATGACCTGTTCCATGGTGGCGTTCTCCACGCCGAAGGCTATGTTGTTGAAGAACGTGTCGTTGAAGAGGATGGCTTCTTGGTTCACGTTGCCTATCAGGCTTCGGAGGTCGGTTATGCGCGCCTCCTTGATGTTGATGCCGTCGATGGTGATGGTGCCCTCCTGCACGTCATGATAGCGTGGCAAGAGGTCCACCAGCGTGGACTTGCCCGACCCGGACTGTCCTACCAACGCCACGGTCTTTCCCCTGGGGATGGTGAGGTTGATGTCCTCCAGCACCGGCTTCTTGCCGTCGTAGCTGAACGTGATGTGCTCGAAGGTGATGTTGTCCTGCAGGCCGTTCAGCGGTTTCGGGTTCTCTATCTCCTTGATGGGGTTCTCTGCCTGCAGTATCTTGTCCACGCGTTCCATGGAGGCAAGTCCCTTAGGGATGTTGTATCCCGCTTTGGAAAACTCTTTCAACGGATTGATGACGCTGTAGAGAATCACCATATAGAATATAAAGGTAGGCGCGTCGATGGAGGAGTGGTTGCCCAATATCAGTGAACCGCCAAACCAGAGGACGATGACGATGAGCAGCGTGCCGAGAAACTCGCTCATCGGGTGGGCCAGAGCCTGGCGCGTGGCTACCCGGTTGGTCGCGTCACGGTATTCGTTGCTGCATTTGGTGAAGCGGTCTACCATCTTTTTTTCGGCGATGAACGCCTTGATGATGCGCAAACCTCCGAGGGTCTCTTCCAGTTGCGCCATGGTGTCGCTCCATTTCCCTTGCGCCTCAAGCGACTTGCGTTTCAGTTTCTTGCCGACTTTGCCCATAATCCATCCCATGCCTGGCAGCACGATGATGGTGAACAGGGTCAGTTGCCAGCTGGTGACAATCAACGTGCCGAAATAGAAGAGGATGAGTATCGGGTTCTTGATGAGCATGTCCAGCGAACTGGTGATGGAAGTTTCCACCTCGCCTACGTCGCCGCTCATGCGGGCGATGATGTCTCCCTTCCGCTCCTCCGAGAAGAATCCCAGCGGCAGGTGCATCACCTTGGAGTAGACCATCACGCGGATGTCGCGCACCACGCCGGTGCGCAACGGAATCATCACGGCAGACGAGGCGAAGTAGCAGGAGGTCTTTATCAGTGTCATCACGGCCAAGAAAAGTCCGAGGAAGAGCAGGGTAGTGGACGGGCCGTAGTTGGCGATGAGCTGGCTCACGTAGTAGTAGAAGTTGTTCACCGCCACCTCCTTGAGGTTGTCCAGGCTCCACTCCATGAAGTGGTACACCTTATCGTCCATCTTGAAGAGAATCTGCAGGATGGGTATCAAGAGGGTAAAGGAGAAGATGTTGAACACGGCGGACAGGATGTTCAGCAGAACGGACCACGCCAGATATTTTTTATAGGGAGAGACAAAGCGTCTCATCAACTGAAAGAATTCCTTCATCGGAGATGTTGTTTGCTTAATGACGGGACAAAGATAATGCAAAATAGCGCAAGTGGGAGCGGAACGCCGAGTTTATTTGAATCTTGTGCCGAGTGCGGCTCGTGGTCCGTTGTGGCAACAAATAGAAAAGGCGGTCAATGACCGCCTTTTC
>CAVJRQ010000017.1:0-6364 GCA_963652075.1 Acutalibacteraceae bacterium | reverse complement strand
CGCCTTTTCTATTTGTTACGTATGCTAACGACAGGGACTGTTTTCTCTGTACCCAATTTGGTAGGATATTTGAATGTCCCTATTTGTTTGGCGCATTGACCAGAGGGAATCTCAATAATCTGGTTGTCATAATAGGACTCTCCATCCTCATTCAAAAACAACACGGTCAATCCCGTTGGCATTGTGCCGTACGACCTCTGCTCCAATTCATTAGCCAGTGCTTCACCTGAGTCCAATACCTGAATCACCTTAAAGGAGTTTTCACTTATACATTCACCATCCTCTTCAAACAGGGTAATATCAGTATGGTTTATACCGACTATGAGCACGGATACTACAATCGTTAGGATTATTCCAGTAACAACGCCTCCAATAAAAATAAGTAGTTTCTTCATAGCGTTTAAATCTCGTCTAAGTCATTTTGGATTTTAGTTTCCACGTTTTGAGAATCAGAATAGCGAATCATTACTAGACCCTTGTTGAAACTGGAGGTGGATTTTGTGATGAAAAGTTCTATTTCTCCGCCAGTTACCTTCCATGTGCTTTCATATTCCACTGTCCCTTGATTCAATTCATACATAAATCCTCTGTTAGATTTCAAGCGAGCGGGGTTGTTTTCTTTTGAGACGATCGGTTCGCCATACTTATGCGTATATAAGTTCTTGTAATACTCATAGGTGTCAACAAGCGTATTCCATTCTTCGCTTGGATTAAACATGACAACTACAGCGAAAACATTTTTTCCATCGTCTGTAGCCGTTACGCCTACCGTAGCTTCACGGCCGGTAAAGTCTCCCGAGAACAAGGACAGATTGTCCTCTCTGCCAATTGAAGTAAATCCTTTATCTCTTAGCTTTTGGCAAAACTCTGTCATGCTTCCTTCAATAGGGATACCCTTAAACGAAAGATGTTCTTGCGCCATAATGTTAATGGTCGACCAAAGCAATGCTAATGTAAAGATAATCTTTTTCATACTCGTTCTGTTTTATTGGTTTATGGATTAGTTGATGATTCAAAGTCATTCATGCGATATCACCCTCAAGTCCCGATGGGGTTGTTAATTGTACAGAAGCGTGGACTTGACTATGCCACGTCTTAATTTTGAAGGTCGTAGGAAAACCCGAATGTACAGATGTAGTAATAGTAGCCCACGCTATAGCATGAGAACCACTATGCCACCTTTGTACATTCTTTTGAAAATTTCCTACGTTCTCAAAATTACAAGATGCGCATAACGCTTCTTTCTTTTCTATATGTCTTGGAAAAGGTCGCCCTAATCCAATTGCAAAGTTATAAAAATAGTCTGATATTATGCGGAATATGGACAGATTATATTTCCCGTTTCCCGCTTTTTTTTCGTTGTATTGCGTATTTGCGGACGTATAACAGTTTTGTCACATTTATATAATATATAACTAAGGTGAACCAGACCGACTGCTTATTCCATACAATTAGTTGTGAAACCTTTCTAAAAGTTCACTTGAAAGTAAATGCATTTCGTGTAAAAGGCTTAACTTCGCAGTGAATTACAAAAACGAAATACGATGGCTGAAGTGAAACTGAAGACAATAGAGCAAAATGACAACGTGGGAATGTTTTCCATCTGCTTTGATGGTAATGAGGAAAGCGAGTTTGAGAAATTCTTGAACGAGTTCAAGGACAATGCTACCTACAACAAGGACTTCAACGTCATCTTGCTTGCGCTGTCAAAGATAATGGACAAAGGGGTACTTGAACGCTTTTTCCGCAATGAAGGGCGTATGCGTGACAATGTAAAGGCTTTGGCTGTTGACTCCCGTAAACTCCGCTTGTATTGTCTCCGTATCTCTGACCAGGTTCTGATACTTGGCAATGGAGGAGTCAAGGCGACCCGTACCTACCAAGAGGACGAGAAACTGAGTGGATATGTCATGGACTTGCAGACCTTTGATAAGGTTCTTGTTAAGGCTCAGAAGACAGGACGGATTACTATTGAGAGGAATGTGATTACGGATATAGGGAGTGCTACCTTTGAAATTTAGTAAAAGACAGGAGGAATGCTTATGATTAGAAACGATTTATTCCGGCAATGCCTTGCGGCTATTCCGGCAGATCAGAAAGCCGAGTTTGAACTTTCCTACGGCATTGCAGAACGTATCAGTGATATTCTGAAGATGAAGGGGCTTACCCAAAAGGAGTTTGCCGCACAACTCAACAAAAGAGAGTCGGAAGTTTCCAGATGGCTTACGGGCAGGCATAACTTCACTATGCAGACCATTGCCAAAATAGAAACGGCATTAGGGTGTAAACTCATCGATGTGGTTCACTGATTGTTATTAAAAAAGGAGCGGTGCTTTCTTAGCACCGCTCCTTTGAAAGTCGGAAAGAGGCGACTCGAACGCCCGACCCCTACGTCCCGAACGTAGTGCGCTACCAACTGCGCTACTTTCCGATTTTGCGGTTGCAAAGATAAGGGTTATTTTTGGAACGACCTAAGAAAAAGTGAAGTTTTTTGTGTGAAACTTTTGGAGAATAAGAAAAAGTACTTACCTTTGCAGCCGTAAACGATGGTGCCATAGCTCAGTTGGTAGAGCAAAGGACTGAAAATCCTTGTGTCACTGGTTCGATTCCCGTTGGCACCACGAACAGAGAGTTACAGAAATGTAGCTCTCTTTTTGTTTGGCTTCGGTCGGGGGGCAGTCCGAGGTCAGTCCGAAACCGTACAACATAACGGATACTTATTTCAACTTTTCAACCTAACGGCATACACCTTTGGAATTTTTCTTGCAAGCATGGCAAGGACATTGAACAGTGGATTTGGCCATTATTCCGTTTACCGACCGTTAACCAGCCGTTAACCAACCGTTAACCAAAATCCGTTCGTTCGGGGAGGGTGTCTTGATGTCGTACGACCATGCACCCTAACGTCGTACGACTATAGCACCTCATGTCGTACGTTTACTGACCCTAATGACGTACGACTATAGCACCTCATGTCGTACGGCGACTCTTCCTGATTTCCCATACGCTTTCTCTCTTCATTTACTGAAACAGTAGACGCATTAAGCCGTAATGAGATTCCCGCTGGATTTTCGGGCCGACCCTCAAAATCACTGTCTATGGAATCATATTCCGTTCGTTCGGAGAGATAGAAAAGCAAGCCGAAAAACGCAAGTACTTACGTTGCCCGATGAAAGTACTTACGATGGCTCACGTAAGTACTTACGTTGGCTGATGAAAGTACTTACGTTGACAGGTGCAACCTAAATTGAACCTTACTGGAATTTCCACCGGGTTTCCGTGACTGACCCCGAAAAAAACAACATCCCGTTCCTAAAGAGGAACGGGATGTCCGTGAGTGTTGTATGTCGTGATAGATTAATCTACAACGATAGGTTTGTATTTCGGAACGAGGGCTTTCATGATAACCCAACCAATCAGGTAAGCGACTGCGCAGATGCAGAAGATTATCATGTATCCAGCGGGCTTGCCTTCAAAGCCCATGGCTTCCATTGGCATGTTGACCATTGTACCGCCCAGTTCGCCAACCTTGGTAACCATCAGCTGCGTCATGTCGTTGAGGTGCATCGCTTCCTCCGTCAAAGGGGCTCCGGTAAGTCCCTCGATGGTCTTTCTGGAGAGCTCGTAGGTCTCGCCGTTCAGTGTGAACGAACCGGCGGCGTGTGTGAACAACGTACCTGAGCACTTGTTGATGAGGAATGAACCTACACCACCGGCCATACCGCCGATACCTGTAACGGTAGCGATGGCACTCTTCGGGAACATGTCACCTGTGGTGGAGAAGATGTTGGCTGACCATGACTGGTGAGCGGCTCCCAAAATGCCGATGAGGATGATAGGCAACCAAGCGGACAGGGTGCTGTCACCAAGAGGCTGGGCAAAGATTCCGAGCAAGGGGAAGAACGCGAAAATCAACATGGCGCGCATACGTCCTGCGTACGGGTTCATGCCCAACTTGTCGACGAAGTAGGTTGGCAGGTAACCGCCGAAGATGGAGAGCATCGTGATGAGGTAGAGCACGAAGATGAGTGTCATACCCATGGTAGAGGATGAGCTGTAACCGAATACGTCAGAGATGTAGGCCGGTGTCCAGAAGAGGAAGAACCACCATACGCCGTCGGTCATGAACTTGCCGACGATGAACGACCAGGTCTGCTTGAAAGTGAGGCATTTCAGAATGCCGATCTTCTTCTCGTTGGCATCGGAAGCGCCGGCTGGCTGTTCGGACTCTTCGTTGTCTTGATTGATGTAAACCAACTCTGCCTTGTTGACACGTTTGTTTTCTGACGGTTTCTTATAGGCGAAAATCCAGAATCCCATCCATACGTAACCCAGCGCACCGATAACGATGAACGCCATCTCCCAACCGCAAGCCTGGGCAATGAACGGAATGGTGAGCGGAGCGACCAAGGCACCTACGGACGCACCGTTGTTGAAGATGGAAGTAGCGAAGGCGCGGTCTTTCTTCGGGAAGTACTCTGCCGTCACCTTGATGGCTGCGGGGAAGTTACCTGCCTCACCGGCTGCGAGCACGATGCGGCAAGCGAGGAACAACCAAACGCTGACGCTCGACACCGCCAAGGTGGCGTTAGCCAACGCTTCGGGGTTGACACCTTTTGATTCAATGTAGTGGGCGATGCACTCTTTGGCTCCCTCGAATCCTACAAACCAAGAACCGTCCAGGATACCGCTCGTCGCGATGCCGCAGAAGGCGTGGAGGCAGGCACCTGTTGACCAAATGCCGATAGCCCAAAGGTAACCTTTCTTTGTTCCCAACCAGTCAACGAACTTTCCTGCGAAAAGCATGCAGACTGCATATATGATGGAGAAATAGGCCGTGATGGTACCGTAGTCAGCATCCGACCAGTGGAATTCTGGAGATATGAAATCCTTCCAGGTTAATGACAGCACCTGTCTGTCCATGTAGTTGACAGTGGTGGCGAAGAAAAGCAATGAACAAATCCACCAGCGGTAGTTTGTCATCTTTTCGTTTTTCAATGTACTCATAGTAATAAATTTGATGTTTTGATGTTTATATTGTTGTTCTATGTTTTTAGTAAATGTGACAAAGATATAATTTCATATTGTATTTTCCGCTAAAAGTCGGAGATATTTTAGATTTATTAAACGGAAAAGGAGTCTACGGAAGGCTTTTGTCTTAATAAATGTACACAAAAAGAAAAACGGGACACGGATAGTCGTTAAATAGCGACTTCTTGAGTACATTTGCATATTGCTAATATACTATTATTAATATAACGTACATGAAAAAGAAGTTTATGATTGCCTTGTTGGCCTTGGTCTGCTGGCAAGGGGGAGCGTGGGCGGCTACTGACAATCCCGACACGCTCGTGGTGGCGAAAGACGGAACAGGAAATTTCACTACCCTTTGGGACGCGTTGGAAGACGTGCGAGCCTTTATGGATTACCACAAGGTGATTCTGGTGAAGAAAGGTGTCTACCGTGAGAAGGTGGTCGTGCCCTCGTGGCTGACGAACGTGGAGATTCTGGGTGAAGACCGTGACAATACGGTGATTACCTTTGATGACCATGCCAACCTCTATCTGCCGGACGGAAAGAACAAGATGGGAACTTTCCGCTCCTATACCCTCCGGGTGGATGCCAACGATGTTACCTTGAAGAACCTGACCATCGAAAACGCGTCCGGACGCAAAGGCCAGGCGGTGGCATTGCACACCGAGGGCGACCGGCTGAAGGTCATCAATTGCCGTTTGTTGGGCAATCAGGATACCGTCTACTTGGGCTTGTCGGGCACGCGCATCTATTTCAAGGATTGCTACATCGAAGGTACTACCGACTTCATCTTCGGTCCGTCCGTAGCTTGGTTCGAGGGATGCCACATCCACAGCTTGGTGAACTCCTACGTCACGGCAGCCTCCACGCCAAAAGCCTATAAGTATGGCTATGTCTTCAACCGTTGCAAGCTGACGGCCGCTGAGGGCGTGGACAAGGTCTACCTGGGCAGACCCTGGCGACCCTACGGAGCTACGCTGTTCATGAACTGCGAACTCGGTAAGCACATCACCGCTGCGGGTTGGCACAACTGGGGCAATGCGAACAATGAGCAGACCGCCCGTTATGCGGAGTACAACAATAGCGGTGAAGGCGCTAATCCGGCGGCTCGCGTGGCTTGGAGCAAACAGCTGACCAAGAAGGAGGCGGGTAAGATTACCCCCGCCGTAGTGTTTGGCTTCAACGACACATGGAATGTGGAAGAGTAAAGCATGACGTATATACAACAAGAAAGCCGATTCAAGTGAATCGGCTTTCTTGTTTTCCGAGGGTGACTAGTGGGACTCGAACCCACGACATTCAGAACCACAATCTGACGCTCTAACCAACT
>CAVJRQ010000016.1:0-16321 GCA_963652075.1 Acutalibacteraceae bacterium | reverse complement strand
CGTCCAACAACTTTTCCAGTTCGCTCACCGCCTGGCTTATGCTCTGGCTCTGCTCCTTGATGTTCTGCATCAATTGGCAGAGAGGCAAATCCTCGGCATCGCCACCTTGCTTTATCCATGTGATGTCGAGCGAGGTTTTGTCGCGGGTAGTCAACTCTTCTACGGAGTACTTGCGCCAACGGCCTGAGGGATTCTTCCCGGCATCATAAGTCTCCGTGCGGTCGCTGATGTTTTCGGGATTGTAGCACTTCACAAAATCATCAAGGTGGTGACGTTCCAGTTTGTTGGTAGCAAGCGTGTGCTTGATGTCCGTGCGGTAGTCGTAGTACCACACTTCTTTGGTGGGCTGACCTTTGGTGAAGAAAAGGACATTAGCCTTCACACCCTGCGCATAGAAAATGCCTGTGGGCAGACGGAGGATGGTGTGAAGATTGAAATCCGCAAGCAGACGTTTGCGGATGGTCTCACCGGCACCACCCTCAAAGAGTACGTTGTCGGGCAACACCACTGCGGCCCGACCGCCCACCTTCAGCATCAGCATCATGTGCTGGAGGAAGTTGAGTTGGTTGTTCTTCGTCTCCACGTAAAAGTCTGGACGGTTGAGTTCTACCGAACCGGCAGGACGAGTACCGAAAGGCGGATTGGCAAGAATGACATCCACCAGTGTGGAGGGTTCTTTCTCCAAAGAATCCTCACACACGATAGGGCTATGGTCGGTGCCTATGCCGTGGAGATAGAGGTTCATGGAAGCCAATGTCACGACAAGTGGGGTGTTGTCCACACCGTGCAGGGCTTGGTTGCGGAGGAAATAACGCTTTGCCTTGTCCTGCGACTGATGCTTCATATAATCATAGGCCGCAAGGAGGAAACCACCCGTTCCGCAAGCCGGGTCGCAAACCGTCTCGCCAATCTGTGGACGGACGCAATCAACCATAGCCTGAATGAGGGGACGGGGCGTGAAGTATTGACCGGCACCGCTCTTCTTGTCCTGCCCGTTTTTCTCCAAGATGCTTTCATAGATAGCGCCTTTCACATCGGCATCCATCACCAGCCATTGTTCCTCGTCAATCATGGTGATGACCTTCTTCAAGTAAACGGGTTTGTCTATCTTGTTCTGCGCCTTGGTGTAGATGGTACCGATCAGATTGTTTTGCTCGCTGAGCTTCTTCAACGTGTCCTCATACTGCTTCAAGAGTTCCAACCCGTCGAGTTGCACGAGTTCATTCCATCGGTAGCCGTTTGGTATGGACGATTCTTCACCAAACAGTTCCACGTTCTCCGCATCCATTTTGAGGAAAAGCAAATAGGTGAGTTGCGTAATGTAATCGGTGAATCCAATGCCTTGCCCCGCAAGCGTGGTGGCGAGATTCCAAACTTTCTTGGTGAGCGATTGCTCGGTTGGTATGTTGTTTGCCATTTTCTGTTATGCTGTTTTTCTTAATACTACAAAATTAAACAGTGAGAGCAAAGCCTCGTCCGCATTCTTCATGCCGCCGAACGCCGCTATCATTTGCGCCGCCTGTGTCTTGTCGTCTTCGCGGATGTCGCGCACAGTGCATGCGCCATTGGCGGCGATGTAATCCACTATCCGGCTCATGAGTTCTTTCTGACGGTCAGAGATATCACGATGCCATTGACCGCACCACAGGTTGAAATACTGTCGGGAGGTGGTACATACGCAGTCCAACCGCTCAATTTGGCGGAAGGCAAAACGCACCAACTGAATGATGTTGGTCAGCGCATCGCTCTCCTCCTTTTTGGTGGCACGGCGCACCCTGTCGGGGCTGACAATAGCGTAAGAATTCCAAAGCCGCTTGGAGCTGAACTTGTTGTTCTCTAATATCAACTTGTTCTCCAAATCCCTCAGCATGGCGTATGTGACAGGTGTGTCCTCTTGATTGTAGAGTATGCGCAGAGCCTCTATCCCGTCACAATGGTCGCGGCAATACTGTTCAAAAGCACTTGTCGTCTCTTTGGCATCCTCTATTGAAAATCCCTTGGAAATAAGTGTATCCTCACCGGGCATCAAAGTGTTGACAAAGCCGGCTGCCAAAATCAAGATATACTTGCGCACATCCGCATGATTGGCTATGGGGGCGACAAGTCCCTTGCGCTCGTTGTTCGGATCGTTGATATCGTTGTAGGGCGGCAAAGTATCGTTTTCCAACGCTTGGTAGATGCGTTGGGCAATACTCTCCATCGAGTCGCAAGCCAAACGCAGGAACTCCTTGCGCTGGTCGTTGTCCGCCTTGTTATGCAAACGAGACAGGGTGGCGGCTAAACGTTTCAAGTAAACATCGGGCAAATAGCCATGGGCTATACGTTCAAGCAACTCCTTCAGTGTGATGGTTTTGGTGTCTGGTCCTTCCACCATGGTAGGGACTGACTTTATATGTTCCGTCACACCCACGGCATCCACCAGGAAGAAGCAATCCTTGCTGAAAGCATTGGGAGTTACGGCACGTAACTGTTCGTCGCCAATGGTACGTACTCCACGGCCTTTCATCTGAATGTAGAGCGGTTCTGACTCCACATCACGCATGAACATCACCACCTCAAGCGGTTTTACATCCGTGCCGGTGGCCACCAACGTGCAGGTGACGGCCATGCGGAAGTCGCGGTCATTACGGAACTGACGTATCAGTTCGTTACTGTCACCCGCCGAATAAGTTATCTTCTGCACATAACGATTCATATCGGAATTGGGGCATACTTCACCAAACACCTCCTTGGCGATGTTCACAATGTTTGTGGCATGAGCCTCGTTCAAGGCGAATATCAGCGTCTTGGGCAGATAGTCAAAGTTTTTCTCACGCTGTGGGTCGTTGAACATCTCTTCGTATACGGCATCACGATAGGTTGTGAGAATGAGCTTAATCTGCGAAGGATTGATGACACTGCGGTTAAGCTCCGTTTTGGTGTAGTTTTTCGTCTCACGGTTGCTCACTTCCTCCGTCTTGCCCGTGTACCTGGTTTCCACTTTCACGTGTTCGCCTTTCAATATGGCTCCGCCATTCTCGGTAGCTTCCGTCTTGATGCGGTAGACGCGATGGTCTACATTCACACCGTCCACAATGCTCTTTTCGAGCGTATAGTTCACAATGCGGTTATTGTTGAAGAACGCCATCGTTTCGGGAATGGGCGTTGCCGTCAATCCTACCAGCCGTGCAGTGTCGAAATACTCAAGCACCTTGCGCCAGTTGCCATAAATGCTGCGATGGCACTCGTCAATGATAATCAGGTCGAAGAAGTCGTGCGGCAGATTGGGATTGTCAGGCAACGATACTTCCGTTTCCGTGTCTTCGGTGTCATCATTGTCATCATCTTCAATCGGTTCACCTTTCAGCAAAGAGAAAAGTCGTTGAATAGTGGAGATGACGACATTGCTGTCAGAGGGTATCTTGGCGGAGTGCAAACGCTCCACGCCAAAGATGGTGTTGAACGCCTCGCCATTGTCCGTAAGGCGGAATGTGCCGAACTCCGTTTCAGCCTGTTTGCCAAGGTTATTGCGGTCTACAAGGAAGAGTACACGGCGCATGTTGGTATAAGAGAGCATACGATAGGCAGCCAAGCAAGCCGTGTAGGTTTTTCCCGCGCCAGTGGCAAGCACCATGAGTGCACGGTTTTGGCCACTACGGAAACTTTTTTCAAGTTCCGTGATAGCTTCATATTGGCAGTCGCGCAAACCTTTCTTGCGCAAGATAGGCAGTCCGGCAAAGAAATCATCAATACCCAACAGCTTGACAATTTCGCGAGGTGTATGTATGCGGTTCAGTTCGTCCCACCCGGCATCTGATTTGCGGGAATCTTCAAATAACACGACTTTACCATTCGATTTGTAGAGCATGGGTAGAGGATTCATCCAAGTCTGATAGCAATTGGGTACGCTTCGAGCGTAACCCCTGACTTGGTCGCTCACCGTATCGGAACTAACATCCACCTCCTCACGTTTAGCTTCGAGCACACCAACTGCCTTGCCATTGATGAACAAGAAATAGTCCGCCTCCCTGTTTCCCTTCAACAGCCCCTCACGCACAGCGACAGCAGTCATGGTAGGTTCATATTCATCACGGTTGACTACCTGCCACCCCGCTTCGTGGAACCATTGGTCTATTTTGATTCTTGCCTTTTCTTCCGGTGTCATATGCAATACCCTCTTTACATAATACTGTATTATGCAAAGTTAACGCTAATCCACGAGATTCCTGCAAGAAATCGGCAAAGATTGCAATCATGCGATGCAAATCAGTAAGGTCTGACCAGGAACTATATATCAACAGAGGGGACAAGGCAAAGCCTCGTCCCCTCCGGTTTATCAGGTAAGCACCGAATCGGATTAATAACCCGGATTCTGGTACTCTTCCGCATTGTCAATCAACAGAATCTCCGCTGTGGGAACAGGACGCAAATAGTGCACGTCCTTGTTGAACGAAGTAATCTGCGGATTGAACTGCTGGATGCGTTCGCCCAACAGGCGGAAACGCTTCAAGGTTGTCCAACGGCACCACTCACCGCACATCTCACGGGCGTACTCATCCAACAGGAAGTCCGCAGTTACGTCGCTTTCCGAGATATCCATGCTGTGGTCGTGACCGATGCAGGCACGGTTACGAATCCTATTGATTCGAGAAACCGCCGTAGTGTTGTCACCCAGTCTCCAGGCAATCTCCGCAGACAACAGGTAGGTTTCGCCGAGACGATAGATGATACAGTCAGCGGCTGTGTAGGGTTTGTTCGGTTTCGTAACGATGTCGGGTATCAACGACGGACAGTCGGCTTTCTTCAAGCTCGGGAAGAACTTGCCCGGCTTGGTGTTCGTGTAGTTGTCATCGATGTTGTAAACCGCATAGTTCAACGCCTCTTTCTGCTCCGTCGTATAGGCATCCTTTGTCAAATAGATGATGGTATCGCCCAGGGTTACGTCATAGGCGGAGTTGCCCACACGTGCGCTGGAAACGCCGTAACGGGCCGCGTCGGAAGCCGTCCACGTATAACCGTTCTTTGCGGTATTGTTGGCCACGTTGCAATAGTAGGTATCCTTGAAGAAGGCTTTGTAGCGACCGTCTTTTCCCTGATACAGGTCGAGGAATTTCTTGCTCGGGCACAAGTAGCAGTTGCCGCTCGGCACTTTGGGTACCGCATAGCCGTTGACTTCGGTAGCCATGCTGGTGGTCAATCCCTCGGAGTAGATTCCTGTATCGTTCTTACTATAAGCCGCAAAATGCTTCCATACACGGTTGTAATAGTTGCCGCGCGGATTGTAGGCCTGTACGGTAGAGTGGCAAACGATAAACAGGGCCTCCTCGTTCGTCTTGTTGTTGTTCTCGTCGAACACCTCTTCGATGTCCTCATAGAGTCTCACGCCCAACGAGGTTGCGTTGGTTATCAAGTAATCAGCAGCGTTCTTGGCTTTCTGCAGATACTCCTTGCTCTCGGCATCGGTCAAAGCTGTCGCGCCACACAGTCCATCCGTATAGGTGGAGTACGTAAGGCACGCCTTGGCATAGAGGTGATAGGCGGCGGCACGGATGATGCGTCCGCGTGTCTCCGGCACAACGGGCAGATTGTCCATCGCATATTCCAAGTCTTCGAGGATAACCTTATAGAAATCGTTGATGGAGCTGCAAGGGAGAACCGTTACCGGGCCACTGACAGGGATAGGAATCAACGGCAGATACTTGCCGCCCCACTGCTCAACGATGTTGAACAGGGCGTGCGCTCTGATGAACCGGGCCTCTGCCACCAGTCTCGCCTTGTCCGCGTCGGACAGTCCCTCCACCTGATCGGCATAATAGATAGCCGCGTTGCAGGAGCTGAGTGTGCCGTAGAATCCGTTATAGCCTTCGCTGAACTGACCCGACGAAGCGCCCATTCCGGCATAGGTAATCACCTGGCTCCATCCGGAACCGTTGTCATTGGGGTCTTGCCAGAGGTCTGTTCCGCCTTCCGTCACCATCACGTAAGTGTCTTCGGCCTGTCCGTAAACCACACGAATCATGTCGAAATAACAGTCGTTCACTTTCTTCTCAAAACCGGCCGCCGTAGTCCATTCCTCTTGGGTGGAAACACCGGACAGGTTTTCTTCTTCCAGGCTGCATCCACCGGTAAACATTACCGTGGTAGCCGCCAAATATAATAATGTATTAATGCGTTTCATTTATTTCCGTTTTTTAGAATGAGATATTGACACCTATCACATATTGTTTTGACAACGGAGCGTCATCGTCGTTGCCACCCTTCTCCGGGTCATAGTCTTTCAGATAATCGCACTTGGTCCAGATGAAAGGATTGCTTGCCGTGAAGTAAACACGGGCACGCTCGATGTTCACCTTCTTCAGCCACTTCTGCGGAACGGTATAACCCAGCGAAACGGTCTTCACCTTGATGTAAGAGCCGTCGAAGTAGTTGGCACTGCTCAGGTAAGTGTCTGTTCCTCCATCCACGTTGGGTCGCGGATAGCGCGCGTTCTGGTTCTCGGGTGTCCAGTAGTCGCATACCAATGGAACAGGGTTGATACCATTCTGACGGTACCATCCGGTCAATCCGTAAGGAATGGTCCAGTCCCAACGGGCAATCAGCAATACGCTCAAGTCGAAATTCTTGTATGTGAACGAGTTGGACAAGCTGGCCGCCCACTTCGGTGTGGCGCTACCCAACACGTAATAGTCGTTCGCGTTCAGCGTGTAGTCCGCTTCCCCTTTCTCTGCCACGCGAATGTCACCGGGCTTGCGGCCATACTTGGCAGCCTCTTCGGCTTCTTCCGTCTTCCAAAGACCGTCATATTTGTAGTAGTAATAAGTCTTTATCGGCTCGCCCGGAATCAGATAGTAAGAACCAAACTGCAACGGTCCCTCGCTGGTGGTCTTTATCACCTCTTCCTTGTTCGTGGAGAACGAGAGCGTGGTGTCCCAAGTGAATTTGGGTCCGGTGAAGTTGTGGCTTGTAATACTCAACTCCAAACCGGTGTTGCGTGTCTCACCCACATTGGACCAGATAGTGAAAGGACTACCTCCGAAACCTCCGGCTGCATAAGGCAGTCTCTTTTCGTAAAGGATGTCTTTCGTATCGGTGCGATACCAGTCCAAAGAGAGGCTGATTCGGTCTTTCCACAAGCCCAAATCGATACCAAGGTCTGTCATGTACGACTTTTCCCAGCCCAGGTCCTTGTTGGACACGCTCTGGTTGTAACCGCTATAGTTTACGGGGATGTCCTGGAATCCGAAAATACCTGTACGGCTATAGTCCAACGTAGCGTACTCGGAAGCTCCGGCATTACCCGTCACACCGTAGCTGACACGCAGCTTCAAGTTGGAAATCTGCTCGATGTCCTTCATGAATGCCTCGTCGCTGATGCGCCATGCAATGGCTCCTGCGGGGAACACGTCCCACTTGTTGCCGTCGGCCAACATGGACGAACCGTCCCAGCGGCTGCTCAAAGACAACAGGTAACGTCCCTTGTAGCTATAGTTCAAACGGGCTACGTAAGACATCTTCTGGCTTGCCACGTAGCTGGATGAAACGGTAGGCGTACCCGTTCCCGCACCCAGGTTGTGATATTGATAAGAGTTCGTGTCGAATCCGATGGCCTTGGCCGACACGTCTTCTTTGCGGTCCTTTGCCCATTCGGTAACGCCTGTCACCGTAAAGCTGTGGTCATCCTTGATATTGAAATTGTAGGTCAGGATGTTCTGCCACTTGTAGTTATAGGTAAAGGTGTTTGGAATCTCGGCATAAACGCTACCGTATTCCTGTCCCGCATAAGAATAGGGACCCACGTAAGTACCCTGCTTCACGTTGCGGAAGTAGCCTCCCAACACGCTCTTGAACGACAGACCTTTGAGGGGAGTCAGTTCCACATAGATTTGCGGAGTTACGCTCAACGTCTTCACGTTGTTCGAATACTCACCGGAAGCATTGTCCGACAACGGGTTGATGGTGCCGTCCCCTATCGGGTCGAGATTGATGTTGCCGTTCTCATCGTACGGCTCGCCCAATGGAGGCGTGCTGAGAATACGGTTCCAGTAGCGGCTCGAACGTTTGTCGTTCTTCGAGTACTGTGCATAGAGGTTCAGTCCATACTTGATGTACTCGTTGGCCGTGAAGTCGTACTTCGCACGGGCGGAGTAACGCTCCAGTTCGTCTCCCTTCAGCAAACCCTCGATGTCGTAATATCCCAAAGAGAAGTAGGATGTCATACGGTCATTCGAGTAGGAAGTGGAGAGGTTATAACTGGTTGTCGTACCGGTTTGTGTACCCAGGTCGAACCAATCCACCCACTGGTTGTTCTGAACGTATCCGCGCATGTACTCGGGGAAGAGTTCCGCATCCGTGGTGTAGAGGCCGGAATTTTTCATCGCCTCGCGACGGAAGTCGATGTAGGATTGTCCGGACGTGAGTTTGGGGAATTCCGAGATGACGTTCCATCCGTAGTAAGCGTCCAGATCGATGGAGAACTTGTCTTTCTTCGGGTTCTTGGTGGTGATGATGATTACACCATTGGCACCGGCCGCACCGTAGACGGCGGTGGAGGAGGCGTCCTTCAGCACCTCGATGGAGGCGATGTCGTTCGGGTTGAGTTCGTCATAGGAGCCTTCCATACCGTCAATGATGAACAACGGGGTGTTGTCACCGTTGATGGAACGCGTACCACGGAGTGTCATGGTCACACCGGAACCGGCTTCACCGCTTGTTCGGGTGATGTCCAATCCGGCGACTTGTCCCTGAATGGCTTCGATAACGTTGGAGGTAGGCATACGGAGGATGTCCTCACTCTTGACGGAGGCTACCGATCCGGTCAAGTCGCGTTTCTTCACCGTACCGTAACCCACGACTACCACCTCGTCGAGCAGCTTGTTGTCGGGTTTCAAGGAGACGGAAAAATTTCTCTGGTTGCCTACTTTTATCTCTTGGGTCTGATAACCGATGTAAGAGATGACAAGCGTGGAACTGGACGGAGCTTTCAGGGTAAACTTACCGTCGAAATCGGTGATGGTTCCTACCGTGGAGCCTTTCACCAGGACGGAAACGCCAATCATGGGCTCTCCGTTCTCATCCAAAACGGTACCTGTTACAGTTTTCTCTTGCGTAACGACCTGTTGGTCTGCTACATTACCCCCCCCCACAGCTTTTTCAGCCATTGCAGGAAGAGCCAGCGACATCATCGCTGCCGAAAGTCCCAAAACAAGGAATTTGCTTCCTTTTGCACACGTGAAAAACGAGTGCACGGTTCTTTGTCTTCTTTTCATGCTTTTAAACTTAAAATTATAAATTAGCTACCGGTGAGGATAGGTTAACGTTCATCCTCTTCCCGTACTATTAGTCCGTTAACAGATTTCGATACACTTCAAATGGTTCTTCATAAGCGCCCCTCCGTATCAGCACAATTTCGTGCCTGGCGAATTGCATTGGACAATCTTGGGATTTGCGGCCTGTGTTTTTCATTCGTTGTATTCTGCGGCTAAAGTAAGAAGGAATGTTAACAGCTCCAAATTTTCATTGAACTTTTTATCAACAGTACACAATCTTTTTGCCGAAGGCAATGACTATATGCTCACACCTCCCGGGAGATTACAGTCGTTCGCCTTAACCGGTCATCGGATACACAGGTGAAGATAGAAGCAGGGTGGGCAAAGCCAAAGCCTTGCCCACCCTGCTATTTGGTAAAAAACGGTGTCTTACTTGATGATGCCAAGTTCCTTGAAGCACTTGGTCAGCCTGTCGATGGCCAGGTCTACCTGCTCCTTGGAATGGGTAGCCATGAGGGCGAACCGTACCAAGGTGTCCTGCGGAGCGCATGCGGGAGGCACTACCGGATTGATGAAAACACCTTCGTCGAAAGCGGCGCGGGTCACCTCGAAGGTTTTGTCCGTGTCACGTATATATAAAGGTATAATAGGGCTCTCGGTGTCGCCAATCTCGAAACCGCGGTTGCGGAACTCCTTCAACGCATAGTTGGTAATCTCCCACAGGTGAGCCTGACGCTCGGGTTCGCTCTTGATGATATGGAGTGCCTCGATGGCCGCCGCCGTAGCCGCTGGTGTGTTGCTCGCCTGGAATATGTAGGAGCGGGCGTTGTGGCGAAGCCAGTTGATGGTGTCGTGATCCGAAGCGACGAATCCGCCGATGGAAGCGAACGACTTGGAGAAGGTTCCCATGATGACATCTACCTTGTCCGCCAGTCCGAAGTGGTCGCAAACTCCACGACCCTGCTTACCGAACACGCCCAGTCCGTGAGCCTCGTCCACCATGATGCTGGCGTTGTATTTCTCTTTCAGACGAACAATGTCGGGCAGTTTGGCCAAGTCGCCCTCCATGGAGAACACGCCGTCCACCACAATCAGCTTGATGGCATCGGGAGCGCAACTCTTGAGTTGTTTCTCCAGGTCCTCCATGTCGTTGTGTTTGTACTTCAGTTGGGTGGAGAACGAGAGGCGGCGGCCATCCACGATAGAGGCGTGGTCGCGGTCATCGCAGATGATGTAGTCCTTACGGCCTGTCAAGCAGGCTATGACTCCTTCGTTTACGGTAAATCCCGTGGGAAATACAAGGGCTTCGTCCTTGCCTACGAACTCAGCGAGCTCACGTTCCAACTGCAGGTGGATGTCCAACGTGCCGTTGAGCAGACGCGAACCGGCACAGCCCGTACCATACTTCAGCGTTGCCTTGATGGCAGCGTCGATGATTCGTTTGTCGTAAGTAAGTCCCATGTAGGAATTGGATCCGAACATCAACACTTTCTTACCGTCCATCAGCACTTCGGTATCCTGTGCGCTGTCTATCTCGCGGAAATAGGGGTATACTCCCTTTTCCATGTAGTACTGCGGTACTCTGTATTCCTTAAACTTTTCTTGTAATAAACCCATATCTTTCTTTGTAAGCCCAAGCTTACCTGATTAATTTCGTCAGATTCCTCGTTCGTGTTACAGCGCACATCCACCCCAAACAGGGAATGCGCTTAAACAGGGTGCAAAGATAATAAAATACACAGACAGCATGCATTATTTTACAAAAAATATCCGCCTACCCGAAAATCGTTATCGCTTTAGCCCCTCATTCTGGAGTTTTACATTACCTTTGCACCTCCAAACGGGTGACGACACATATTATGGATAGAAAGAAAGCGGTTTTTATAACGAATCCTATCTCGGGCACACAGAGCAAGAAGCAGGTTTTGCAATGTATCGACCAGTACATTGACAAATCGAAGTACGATTGCGAGGTGGTGCACACGCAATACGCCGGACACGCCGTGGAGCTTGCCGCCAAAGCGGTGGAGCGGAAAGCGGACATCGTGGTTGCCATAGGCGGCGACGGCACCGTCAACGAAGTCGGCAAATCCTTAGTTCATACGGACACGGCCTTAGGCATCATCCCGTGCGGTTCGGGCAACGGACTGGCACGCCACCTCCAGCTTCCGATGGACGCGAAAGGCGCCATCGATGTCCTCAACGAGGGGGTGATAGAAGAGGTTGACTACGGAAAGATTAACAACACTCCTTTTTTCTGTACGTGCGGCGTAGGGTTCGACGCCTTCGTGAGCCTGAAGTTCGCGTCGTCGAAAAAGCGCGGACTGCTGGCCTACTTAGAGAACACGCTGCACGAAAGTCTGAAATACAAGCCCGAGACTTACGAGATAGAGACGGGCGACGGCACGATGAAGTACAAGGCTTTTCTGATAGCCTGCGCAAACGCCTCGCAATACGGCAACAACGCCTACATCGCCCCGAAAGCCTCGCTCGACGACGGGCTGATGGACATCACCGTGCTGGAGCCTTTTACCGTGCTGGACATCCCCACCCTCGCCTACCAGCTGTTCAACAAGACAATTGACCAGAACAGCCGCATCAAGACATTCCGGTGCAAAAGCGTACACATCCACCGTGCGGCGGAGGGCGTGGTACACTACGACGGCGACCCGATGATGGCGGGCAAGGACATCGAAGTGGAGATTGTACCGAAAGGCATCCATATGGTCATGAACAAAAACCACCAGGAGTTGCAGCCAATGTCACTCATCCAAATCTTCGCGGATTACTTCAACGAGGTGAACAAGCTGGAGGGAGACATCAAGTCGCTCAACAAGCAACTGTTCGAGCTGAATCGCGGACTACTGCGTAAACTCACCAAACGGTAAGCCGGGAACGCCCGTTCGCTCCCGTTAACTCGCCCCGGCCAGGAAGGCTGGGCGACACTAACCAGTCCGGCACTTTTCGCCGGAGAGGAGATTTACTACCTTAAATAGAACTCCCCTGTCAGCCGACGGTATGCCTCGCTATACTCCATGGGAGCCAACTGGATTACCAGCGTTTCCTCTTGTACAACCTCCGCCGGGGTAAAGCGGAAAGCCAGCATACAGCGTTTAGGCAAGACTTTAGGCGTGGTCTGCACCCAGGTCTTGCGTACCGGGAACAGACGGTTGTCTATGCCCAACCCAATCAAGTCCGGTACGGCCACGGATGGGATAATGACGGAGAACTCGCCACCCGGGGTCAGCAACCGAGCCACATGCCGCATCAAGTCACTGAAAGGTAGACTGTCGGTATGGCGCGCCGTATTGCGTCCGCTGTCCGGGCACTTCAAATCGTTGACAAAGTAGGGCGGATTGGAAAGGATGGCATCAAAGCCCTCAGTCGGCGCGTAATCTTTCAAGTCGGTACGCACAATCTCTATCCGTTCACTCCACGGGCTCATCCTCGCATTCTCCTGCGCCTGGGCGGCCGCCTCGTCATCTATCTCGATGCCCACCACCGAGGCTTCGGGGTTACGCTGGGCAGCCATCAGGGCGATGAGACCTGTCCCCGTTCCGATGTCCAAGATACGCCGCGCTCCGTCCACACCGCCCCAAGCGCCGATGAGTGTCCCATCGGTGCCCACTTTCATGGCGCAACGCTCCTGGTGCACCGTGAACCGCTTGAATTGAAAGTAGCCGTTCGACATATTCCGTTATCCGCGCCACAAAGGTAACGGTTTTGCAATTATTCACCTATATTTAGGGACAGAGATTTCATTATTTGTGGAGAAAGCAGTACTTTTGCAACCGCTTTGCGCACCTACGGAAAGGGCGCATCAAAACAAACATTGAAAGGATGAAAAAAAGTAGATTCAACGCTCAGGAAGAACCTCTTGCAAACAACAAAACCTTTTCGGTCATCGCCGACTTCGAAGGGAATGAAGAAAAGCTCTTCGACCAGGAGGTGGACAAGGTATTGCCCATACTCCCTCTGCGCAATATGGTACTGTTTCCCGGCGTAGTCATGCCGGTGTCCGTTGGACGGGATTCCTCGCTCCAGCTGCTGCATGACGCACAAAAGACCAACAGGCTCATTGGCGCTGTCTGCCAACGAGATCCAGATAAAGAGTATCCCGATTTGTACGACCTTTACGCGACAGGTGTCGTGGCCAAGGTGGTGCGCGTCTTCGAGATGCCGGATCATTCGACAACGGCTATCCTGCAAGGCATGCAGCGATTCAGGCTGCTCAACTTGGTAAACGACGACAAGCACTACCTGACAGGCGAAATATCTATCCTGAAAGAGATTTTCCCCGAAAAGAACGACAAGGAGTACCAGATATTGGTGGACACGACCAAGGATTTGGCACTGCAATACCTCCAGATGGACAATCCGCAGAACGAGTCGGCCTTTGCCGTGCAGAACATCACCAACCGGATGTTCCTCATCAATTTCATCTGTACCAATTTCCCGTTCTCCACGCTCGACCAGATACAAATGCTGGAAGAGAATTCCTTGGTCCAAAGGGCATACAGGTTGGCCGGAATCCTGCGCAAGAATTTGCAGTTGGCAGAGCTGAAGGCTGACATCACCATGCGTACCCGTGAAGAGATTAACCAGCAACAAAGGGAATACTTCCTGCAACAGCAGATTAAGAACATACAGGATGAACTGGGGGGCAGTCCGGCGGAGAAGGATTTAGACCAGCTGGCGGAGCAGGCCGACAAGAAGAAATGGAGTGAGGCGGTGCGTGACGTGTTCGACAACGAACTGGCCCGACTGGAGCGTACCAACCCGAACACGCCCGACTACAACGTACAGCTGACCTATCTGCAGACGTTGCTCAACCTGCCATGGAACGAGTATACCGTGGACAACCTGAAGATGGATCATGCCGAGAAGGTGCTCAACAAAGACCACTACGGCTTGGAGAAGGTGAAGGAGCGTATCCTGGAGCATTTGGCCGTACTGAAGTTGAGAGGCGACCAAAAATCGCCCATCCTCTGCCTCTATGGCCCTCCGGGTGTGGGCAAGACCTCGCTCGGAAAATCCATCGCCGCGGCTCTGAAGCGGAAATATGTCCGCATGTCACTGGGCGGACTCCACGATGAATCGGAAATCAGAGGACACCGCCGTACCTACATCGGCGCTATGCCGGGACGTATCATCAAGGGACTCATCAAGGCAGGTTCGTCGAACCCCGTGTTTATCCTGGACGAGATTGACAAGGTGACACAAAATACGGTGAACGGCGACCCCTCGTCGGCCTTGCTGGAGGTACTTGACCCTGAGCAGAACAACGCTTTCCACGACAATTACATCGACATAGACTACGACCTCTCGAAGGTGATGTTCATCGCTACTGCCAATAACCTGAACAGCATACCCGCTCCGTTGCTCGACCGCATGGAGCTGATAGAGGTGAGCGGATACATCACGGAAGAGAAGGTGGAGATAGCGCGCAAGCACCTGGTACCGAAGGTGATGAAGGAAGTCGGACTGGACAAGTCGAGAATAAAGATTTCAAAACCCGCACTGGAGGTGATTGTCGAGTCGTACACCCGCGAGTCCGGCGTTCGCCAGTTGGAGAAGAAAATCGAAAAGGTATATCGAAAGATTGCACGCTTCTATGCGGAGCACATGTACTTCCCCGTGGATAAGGAGGTTAAACCCACTGATCTGAAGGAGATGCTCGGAGCACCGGAATACACGCGCGACAAATACCAAGGCAACGAGTATGCCGGTGTGGTCACAGGCTTGGCGTGGACTGCCGTGGGCGGCGAAATACTGTTTGTGGAGACAAGTCTGAGCAAAGGCAAGGGCGGCAAGTTGACACTGACCGGAAACTTGGGTGACGTAATGAAGGAGTCGGCCATGCTGGCTCTGGAATACATCAAGGCGCACGCTTCGCTGCTTGGGCTCAATCCCGAGGTGTTCGACAACTGGAACATCCATGTCCACGTGCCCGAGGGAGCCATCCCCAAGGACGGTCCTTCGGCAGGCATCACGATGGCTACGTCCTTAGCCTCGGCGCTCACCCAACGCAAGGTGAAAGCCGACTTGGCCATGACAGGCGAGATTACCTTGCGCGGCAAGGTGCTGCCCGTAGGCGGCATCAAGGAGAAAATCCTTGCAGCCAAACGGGCAGGCATCAAGGACATCATCATGTGTGCCGAGAACCGGAAAGACATCGAAGAGATACCGGAGATGTACCTGAAAGGACTCACCTTCCACTATGTGAACGATGTGAAAGAGGTGTTCGACCTGGCACTGACGAACGAGAAAGTAGCGAATGCAATCGACGTAAACGCTTGAGGATGAAATTTCAACTGCAATATACCGATTCGAAGAGCAACGCCAGGGCCGGGCTCATCACTACGGACCACGGACAGATAGAGACTCCCATCTTTATGCCCGTAGGTACAGTGGGCTCCGTGAAGGGCGTTCACTTGCGTGAACTGAAGGAGGACATCAAGGCACAAATCATCCTTGGCAACACTTACCACCTCTATCTGCGACCGGGACTGGAGATACTGGAGAAGGCGGGCGGACTGCACAAGTTTAACGGGTTCGACCGCCCCATGCTGACGGACAGCGGCGGCTTTCAGGTGTTCTCACTGGCAGGCATACGCAAGTTACGTGAAGAGGGCGCTGAGTTCCGCTCCCACATCGACGGGTCGAAACATATCTTCACCCCCGAAAAGGTGATGGACATCGAGCGAACCATCGGTGCGGACATCATGATGGCGTTCGACGAGTGCGCTCCCGGAACGGCCGACTATGAATATGCCAAACGGTCGCTGGGGCTTACCCACCGATGGCTGAACCGCTGCCTGAAACGGTACAACGAGACCGAACCCAAATACGGTTATCACCAGTCGCTCTTCCCCATCGTGCAAGGATGCGTCTATCCCGACCTGCGCAAACAGTCTGCGGAGTTCGTGGCCTCCAAAGAGTGCGACGGCAACGCCATCGGCGGACTGGCCGTGGGCGAGCCGGTGGAGACGATGTACGAAATGATAGAGTTGGTCAACGGCATTCTGCCAAAGGACAAGCCCCGCTACCTGATGGGAGTCGGCACACCCGCCAAC
>CAVJRQ010000015.1:20922-37992 GCA_963652075.1 Acutalibacteraceae bacterium | reverse complement strand
ATTTCTTTACTTTTTAAAGTGTTAAAACGGTGTAAAGTAAATCTGTACTAAGTCACGTTGGTTCGTCCAACCGCTTTGAATGAAAGAGCCATGCAAGAGGACGTTAAAAACAAATGGATTTTTTTCATATTCCGCTTATTTGCCGTAACTTTGCGGCCTAATTCATAGGTATTGTATGCAGAATATTAGAAACATCGCCATTATAGCGCACGTCGACCACGGTAAAACGACTCTCGTCGACAAGATGATGTTGGCTGGCCACTTGTTCAGGAACGACCAGACAAACGGTGAGTTGGTGCTGGACAACAACGACCTGGAACGTGAGCGAGGCATAACGATTCTTTCAAAGAACGTATCAATCAATTACAAAGACACCAAAATCAATATCATTGATACCCCGGGACACGCCGACTTCGGTGGCGAAGTGGAGCGTGTGCTCAATATGGCCGACGGCTGCATCCTGTTGGTGGATGCCTTCGAGGGGCCGATGCCGCAAACACGGTTCGTGTTGCAGAAGGCGTTGCAAATCGGTCTGAAACCGATTGTGGTTGTCAACAAGGTGGACAAGCCCAACTGTCGTCCCGAAGAGGTATACGAGATGGTGTTCGACCTCATGTTCAGCCTCAACGCTACGGAAGACCAGCTCGATTTCCCCGTCCTCTATGGTTCGGCGAAGAACAACTGGATGGGTGAGGACTGGAAGACGCCTACCGGCACCATCACTCCCCTCTTGGACGCTATCATCAAATACATCCCCGCGCCGAAACAACTGGAGGGAACGCCTCAGATGCTTATCACCTCACTCGACTATTCGTCCTACACAGGACGTATCGCCGTGGGTCGCGTACACCGCGGAACGTTGACCGAGGGAATGAACGTCACCCTCGCCCACCGCGACGGTTCACAGGAGAAGGCTAAAATCAAAGAGTTGCATACCTTCGAGGGATTGGGTCGCAAGCGTACCGAATCCGTTTCGTCGGGCGACATCTGCGCCATCGTAGGTATCGACGGTTTCGAGATTGGCGACACCATCTGCGATTACGAGCATCCGGAACCGTTGCCGCCCATCGCCATTGACGAGCCGACGATGAGCATGCTCTTTGCCATCAACGACTCGCCGTTCTTCGGCAAGGAGGGCAAGTACGTCACTTCACGCCACATCCAGGAGCGTCTCACCAAGGAGTTGGACAAGAACCTGGCGTTACGCGTACGCAAGAGCGAGGAAGACGGCAAGTGGATTGTGTCCGGTCGTGGTGTGCTCCACCTCTCCGTCCTAATCGAGACCATGCGCCGCGAAGGATACGAGTTGCAGGTCGGTCAGCCGCAGGTCATCTTCAAGGAGATAGACGGTGTGAAGTGCGAGCCTATCGAAGAGCTAACCATCAGTGTACCCGAAGAGTTTTCAAGCAAAATGATTGATATGGTGACGCGCCGCAAAGGCGAGATGACCTCCATGGAAACCCAGGGAGACCGCACCAATATCGAGTTCAACATTCCCTCACGAGGCATCATCGGATTGCGTACCAACGTGCTGACAGCCTCACAAGGCGAGGCCATCATGGCACACCGTTTCAAGGAGTATCAGCCCTACAAGGGAGAGATTGAGCGGCGTACCAACGGTTCCATCATCGCCATGGAAGGCGGAACGGCGTTTGCGTATGCCATCGACAAGTTGCAGGACAGAGGCCGTTTCTTCATCTATCCGCAGGATGAGGTTTATGCCGGACAGGTAGTTGGCGAGCACGTTCACGAGAACGACTTGGTGGTAAACGTCACCAAGAGCAAGAAGTTGACCAACATGCGCGCCTCCGGTTCGGACGACAAGGCGCGTATCATCCCGCCCGTCATCTTCTCTCTGGAAGAGGCGTTGGAATACATCAAGGAGGACGAATACGTGGAGGTAACGCCCAAGAGCATGCGCATGCGTAAGATTATCCTCGATGAGATGGAGCGTAAACGCGCCAACCGTTGAGGCACGCAAGCATCACAAGCGATTCGCTTTAGTACCCTATAAGGATAGCCGGTTCCGTTGGAACCGGCTATTCTTCGTATTTATTCTATGGTTTACCGCATCCCATGAGCCTTCGATAGGGAGCTGTGCGGCTGATGCCTAATAAACATCATCGCTTGTGGGAAATGAGTGAAAATCAAAACTTACGGCGATTGGTACGATAACTTTCCAGAAAATCTTTAACTTTGCAAACATGAATTAGATTTAGAAGCGTCAAATGAAACCAATGATAAAATACAGGGGTGGCAAATCAAAGGAAATTCCCAACATCATGTGGCATATTCCTCGATTTACAGGACGTTACATCGAGCCTTTCTTTGGCGGTGGAGCGCTGTTCTTTTATCTTGAGCCCCGACAAGCTGTTATCAATGACATAAATGCGAAGTTAATGAAGTTTTATCGCGGAGTAAGGGACGACTACTCTAATCTGCGGAGAGAACTTGACGAAATAGAATTATTGTACACCAATAACAGAAAAGAGTTTGATGCATTAAAAGCGTTACATCCTGATAAACGGGTTGAAGATAAGAATGAAGAATTTTATTATCTCTTACGAGCAATGTTCAATGAAACTATGGATAAATCCTATTCGGACGCATTGCTGTATTATTACATCAACAAAACGGCATATTCAGGAATGATACGTTATAATGCCAAAGGGGAATTCAACGTTCCTTTTGGTCGTTATATTCATCTTAATACCAAGTCCGTCACCTTGTCGCATAGTAAATTATTGCAACGTGCGGAAATACTTAATACAGATTATAGCGATGTGTTTAATCTGTGCAAGGATGACGATTTTGTTTTCCTTGACCCTCCTTATGATTGCATTTTCTCGGATTATGGAAATGAAGAATACAAAGATGGTTTCAACGAAGAAAACCACAGACGATTGGCAAATGATTTTGCCAATCTTCCGTGCAAGGCATTAATGGTTATTGGACGCACTCCTTTGACGGAAGAGTTGTACAAAGGCTATATAGTGGATGAATACGAGAAGAACTATGCCGTAAATATCCGAAACAGATTCAAGGCTGCCGCAAAGCATATTGTTGTAGCTAACTATCGGAAATGCTGGGACAATATACAGGTTTGTTCATCACAATATGCAGCTTATAACGAGCCGGAAACAACCCAACTAAGATTATTTGAGGCAAGACAACCTTATGGCACGAATAGATAGTCAACTATTGTTTCTAACGACATCTCCTCGTACACCGGAGAAGATGATACCCGAAATTGGATTACTTGTCGAACATTTTGCAGGCAATCAATGGAATGACGAAACGCAACGCGCCTTTATGGACATCTTGCGTGAGGAACAATTCTTTAACGGGAAAGGCGAGAATGACCCTGCGTTTAGCGCACGCGACAGGATAAACCGTGCACCTAAATCTCTTGGTTTTGTAGTCCTTTCGCCTCATATTTCCATTACTCCGGCAGGACGAGCTTTGCTGACATCCAAACGGAAGGAAGAAGTCTTTCTTCGGCAAATGTTGAAGTTTCAAATACCTTCACCATACCATAAACCGACAGCAAAGGCTGCCTCTTTCCGGGTAAAACCATATTTGGAGCTGCTTCGGTTGGTACGCACTATGGGCACATTGAAATTTGATGAGTTGCAGATATTCGGAATGCAACTCACGGATTGGCGTAACTTTGAGAACATCGTTCAAAAGATAGAAGCGTTTCGTGTTGCAAAAGTAGGGCATCAAGGGAGTTATAAGGCATTCAAGGCTGAATATCTGCGTAATGAACTTACACGTATCTTCGAAGAGAGGATTACGAACGGAGAGACGCGAACCCGCGAAAGCAGTGATGCGTCATTGGACAAATTCCTAAGGACACAATCAAGCAATATGCGCGATTATGCGGATGCTTGCTTCAGATATTTGCGTGCAACGGGGCTTGTGAATGTATCACACGGAGGGAAATCGTTGAGTATCGTGTCTGATCGCATAGAGGATGTAGACTACATTTTGCAAACTATAGACCGCAATCCTTGTTTTATTGACGACAAAAGAGCGTATATTGAATATCTTGGGAATGCGGAAGTACCACAATTACTTACAGACGACAGGCAGAAACTTGTCGCAAAACTACATGCGGAGTTTCCACATGCTGCGTTTAACCAAGAAGCCGGGATGTCTGAGTTGAAAGATTTGTTGGCAGACCTGACGGAACAAAGGAAAACAGATACATTGAGCAGACAAATCATCGAAATAAAAGACTACAAGCTCTATGATGACATTCAAAACACATTCAAGCAAATTGAAAACAAGGAATTATACGATGCTCCATTGATGTTAGAATGGAACACTTGGCGTGCCATGACGATGCTTGATGGTGGAGAAATCAAGGCGAATTTGAATTTTGACGACTTCGGGAAACCTCTTTCCACCGCACAAGGAAATATGGCTGACATTGTATGTGACTATGGGGATTATATACTTATTGTTGAAGTCACAATGGCAAGCGGTCAAAAGCAATACGATATGGAGGGCGAAACAGTAAGCCGTCATTTAGGGAAAATGAAAAAGGCGAGCGGTAAGCCTTGCTACTGCCTGTTCATTGCTCCTACAATAAACGAAGCTTGTATTGCCCATTTTTATACTCTGCACCGTACCAACATATCATATTACGGAGGAAAATCAACAATAATACCATTATCTTTGAATGTTTTCCAAAAAATGCTTGAAGACAGCTATAAGGTGAACTATATACCGGATTCTCATCAGGTACGCCGTTTCTTGGAACATTCAAATGAGCTGGTTGAAATCTGTACGGATGAAAATCATTGGTTTGAGGAAATAAACAAATCGGCAGTTAATTGGTTAAGATAAAGAGACATTTGATGTCATCCATCCCCTTTTATTCTTTTATTCGTTTATTCCAAATATTTGTTGTATGTTTGCAGCGTGAAAGTGCGACACGGGGATTTCGCCCCTTGTCCTGAAAAGGGAATCAGGTGCAAGACCTGAACAGTACCCGCTGCTGTGAGTTCCGTTCCTTTCCGCCAAGGGAAGGATGCCTCGGATAGCCAACTCAGAACCACTGGCACACGTTGCCGGGAAGGTCTCTACCGAAGAGAAAGGAACAAGTCAGAAGACCTGCTTTCATTGCAAACGGATGGATGGACATCAGTGCCTGCGGGATTTACGGGGACGGCCATTAGACTTCGTGCTGAACGCCAACTTCCTTATCCGAGAGTTGGACAATTCCCCTTGTTGCCTCTACACTTCCCCCATTCCATTCCGCAAGAGAAAGAACGGCTAAAACTTATTGTATATAACAATGAACTACACGATGAATATCAAACGTCTGATACTGAGCGCAACCTTGATAGGCGGTCTTTTCACCTTCGTCGGTTGCGAGAGTGAGAACGGCACCGACACGGAGAAGTTCGAGACCAGCGGCAACGGGGTCTTTATCCTCAACGAAGGGAACTACCAGGCAGGCAACTCCACGCTGACCTTTTACAATCCGACAGACCATACCGTGCAAAACGGGGTCTTCAACCGGGCCAATGGCTACAAGTTGGGCGACACGGGGCAGTCCATCACCATCTACGGGGACTATGCCTACATCGCCGTGGAGAACTCGGGCGTGATATGGAAGATAGACACGAACACCTTCGAGGTGAAGGGCGAATTCGAGTCGTCATCCACCGGAGGCAAGATGATCAATCCGCGCTACATCCATTTCACCAGTGCGTCCAAGGCATACGTCACCGACCTCTACGCTCCCTACGTGAATGTGTTCAACCCGCAGACAATGGAGTATGTGAAGTCCATCCCCACGGGGCAACCGTCCGTCGAAAAGTATGCCTCCACCGAGGAGATGGTGCAATACGGCAAATACCTGTTCACCAACTGCTGGAGTTACAGCAACAAGATTGTGGTTATCGACACGGAGACGGATGCCGTGGACGGAGTCATCGAACTGCCCAGCATGCAACCCAAGAGCATGAAGATAGACTGCAACGGGAAAATCTGGGTGATTACGGACGGCGGATACGCAGGCAGCGAATACGGGAACGAAGTGCCTCATCTGTTCAAGATTGACGCGGCGACGCGTACCATCGAGCAGGACCAGGCGATGGATGCCGATGAAGCCAACGTACAGATAGCGATGAACAGGAACCAAGATACGCTCTACCTCATCAACAACCATGTCTACCGCATGGCGGTCAACGAGAAGCATGTGCCCGTCAAGCCCTTCATAGAGGCTGCGGTGGACAAGGACGGCAAGCGCCACAAACTCTACGGACTGGGAGTGAACCCCACCAACAGTGAGGTGTATGTGAGCGATGCCATCGATTACCGACAGGGAGGCGTGGTCTTCCGGTACTCCTCACAAGGGGATTTGATTGACAAGTTCTACGTAGGCATCAACCCCAACGGTTTCGCCTTCAAATAAGGAATAAACACTTCAATACCAACAATAGATGATGAAACGACTTTGGATAGTTTTACTGTTGGGCATGGTCCTGTTCCAGGCTTGCGGCAACGACGATTCAAGGGAGCCGGCCGAGCCTCCCGTTATCAACCTCGATGTCGAGTCGGCACGCTACAAGGTCAAGGCTGGCAGGGACTTGATAATCGCGCCTGCTTACCTGTATGTGGACGAACAGACCACCTACACCTGGCAGCTGGACAATCAGGTGGTGGGCAACGACCCGACCTATACGTTCAACCAATCCGTGGAAGGCGAGTATTTCCTCACGTTGTCCGTCACCAACAGTGCCGGCAGCGCGCGAGAAGAACTCAAGGTTACAGTGTTGGCATTGAACGCTCCGTTCATCTCGCTCCATGTACCTGAAGGCGGATACAAAGTGATTCCCGGGCAAGAGCTGAAGCTGGAGCCGACCGTCGAGAATGAAGCCAACGCGACATTCCAGTGGAGCGTCGACGGACAAACGGAAGGGACGGAGAAAGCCTTCACCTTCAAGCGGAGCGAGACGGGTACGTACACGGTAACGCTCACCGTCCGCAACGAGGAAGGAGAGGATACGGAGGAACTGACCGTCAACGTATGTTCCCCGTCGGAGATGCCTTTCAGTTGGAAGTTTCCGCAGACCACCTACAACTTGGCAGAGGGTCGGTCCGTCAAGGTGAAGGCATACTTCATCGAGAATGATTTCGATGGTGTGTACACCTGGCGACTCGACGACCGGATTGTAGCCGAAGGCAAGTCTACGGAGTATATCTTCCAAGGAGAGAAGCAGGGCACTTACACGCTGAGCTTAACCATGAAGAATGAATATACCGAGAACAAGCAGGAGTTTACCTTGAACGTTTGCCCCCCGGAAGGGACATACTACAGGGCAGCCTCATCCGCCAGCAAGCCCATGGTGGACTCGGTGTGTGAGTACATGCCGGCACCGGGACATCAGGTGAACGGTTACTCCTTCGGGGCATCGTTTCCGGAGGGCTGCACCATGAAGCAGGCATGTGACCATATCCTGTACGACGTATGGAGCCAGATGTACAACATTTCATTAGGTTCTTGCGGAGGATACGTCATCGCCCGGTTCGACCACAGCGTGGACAACAGCGGTGGGGACTGGGATTTGCTCATCAAGGGCAATCCCTACGGTTACCAGTCCGAGCCGGGAGTTATCTGGGTAAGCCAGGACATCAACGGCAACGGACTGCCGGATGACCCGTGGTACGAGCTGGCAGGGTCGGAATACGGTACGGACAACAGTACCTACGAGTATGCCATCACCTATTACCGTCCCACTCAAAAGGCTTCTCCCGTGAAGTGGGTCGACAACCAGGGAAAGAGCGGCACGGTGCCCTACATGAAAGACTGGAACACAAAGGACTATTACTGGCAAGAGTGGGTGCCGACGGATGCGGATGGCGGACACACCTATTATGGTACGCAGTTGCGCGACCGCTCGTCGTACGACGGGGGGCTCTCCACCATTCCCCCTTATGACTGGGGATACGCCGACAATGAAAGCAGCGTGGACTACTTCAGCGAACCTAAGTTAGGCGGCGTTGCGGTGGGACACTTCAAACTGTCGAACGCCAAGACCTTCGACCACCAGGACGCCAACCTGAAGTATATCGACTTCGTCAAAGTGCAGACGGGACAGATAGGATCCACGCCCAACCTGGGCGATATCTCCACGGAGGTACATTACATTTCGGACTATCACCTGGACGACATCTCTTTCCATTCAGCGGAATAACGGCATGAAAAGAATCTTCGCATACATCGCTTTGTTGGGACTTGCGGATCTCCCCTCCTTCGCGCAGCAGCAGAAAGAGGCTTACCAACTGAGCATTAAGGAGGTAACGGTGCAGGGGAAACGTCCCCTCAAGCAAGTTGGCATCCAGCGTACCGTGCTCGACTCGCTGACCCTGCACGACAACATCGCGCAGAGTATGGCGGACATCCTCACGCAGAACGCCACGGTGTTCGTCAAGAGCTATGGACGCGCCACCCAGTCGACCGCCGAGTTTCGCGGCACGTCACCGTCGCACACACAGGTCACGTGGAACGGCATGCGCATCAACTCGCCCATGCTCGGCACGGTGGACTTCTCCCTGATTCCCGCCTACTTCATGGATCAGGCTGCCCTCTATCACGGAGCCTCATCCATTGCGCTCACCGGAGGCGGGCTGGGCGGTGCGGTGGAGCTGAACACGGCATCCACTGACGAACGCGGCTGGGGGCTGCAATATGTGGGAGGCATCGGGTCGTTCGACACCTATGACAACTTCCTGCGCGTCAACTACGGAAGCCGTCACTGGAAGAGTTCAACCCGCATCGTCTACGCCACGGCAAAGAACCGCTACAAATATACCAACTACGACAAGAAAGGGCATCCCGAGGAGCGGAACAAGAGCGGCTATTTCGATGACCTGCACCTGTTGCAGGATTTGTCGTACCGCACGGACAACGGCCATCGCTTCAACCTCTCCGTGTGGCACACCTCCTCGTTGCGCGGCTTGCCGTTCCTCAGCGTGGACTACAAGAGCGACCTCGACTTCACCAATGAGCAACAGATAAACACCACGCGCGGCGTGCTCTCGTGGGACTTTGCGCAAGAAAGCACGAAATGGTCCGCCAAAGCGGGATATACCTATTCGGACGTGGCTTACGACTACACCACCAAACACTCCGAGACTTCGTCGGACATCACCCACTCACGCAGCTACAACAATACCTACTTCGGACAGTTCAACGTGGACTACTCCCCTACGGAACGCTGGTTCTTTACGGGCAACGTGGCCGCCTACGAGAACGGGGTGAAGAGCAGCGACAAGAGCCCGTTCCACATCGGCGACAATTACGACAAGCAGCGGTTCGAACTGACGGCAAGCCTTTCCGCCCGTTGGCGCGCCACGGAACGCCTCTCCTTGGCGGCCTGTCTCCGGCAGGAAGCCTATGGCGGCGACTTCATCTCCCCCATCGCTGCCGGCTTTGTCGATTTCGTGCTCTACCAACCTTGGAACTTGGTGGCCAAAGCCTCCATCGCACGCAACTATCGTTACCCGAGCATGGACGACTGCTATTTCCAACCGGGAGGCAATCCCGACCTACAGGCCGAGCACGGCTTTACCTATGACGGGGGCATCGAGTGGAACGTCAAACGGGAACGGTTTTCCTTTGGCGGTAACGTAGTCCTCTTCGATTCGCACATTACCGATTGGATTCTGTGGACACCCACGGCAAAAGGGTTCTGGAGTCCCTCCAACGTGAAGAAGGTTCATAGCTACGGTGTGGAAGTTACCCTCAACGGCAGCTGGCGGCTCTCGCCCGACTGGCGGCTCGTGTTCGACGGCAGCTTTGCCCAGACCCCCTCGAAGAACATGGGCGAGAGGGTCAACTCCGACGATGCCTCCTACGGCAAGCAGCTGTGCTATGTGCCCAAGACGTCCGCCAACCTCTCCCTCAGGGTGGAATGGAAAAGCTGGGCGGCAGGCTACAAATGGTGTCACTACAGCGAACGCTTCACCACCACCAGCAACGAGGTGAACTACATCACGGGGCGACTGAAGCCCTATTACATGAGCAACCTCTCCGTGGAGAAACGGTTTACCTGCAAATGGGCGGACTGGTCGGTCAAGGGAGTGGTCAACAACCTGCTCAATACGGAGTACGTGACGGTACTGAGCCGTCCCATGCCCCGCCGCAATTATGAATTCTTCATTGACATCCGACCCAAGTTCGGGAAGAAAACGATAAAACGAAACTAATCCGTCACCACTATGAGAGCTACACTCTGGATACTGATTCCACTATTGGCCTGCATGGCCTGCCAAAGCAAGAAACAGGTCTCCGCTGAAGGAGAACCCGTGAAACTGGCCTACGCCTCGAACCTGTCCATCCGCAATGCACAGGGATATACCACCGTAACGATACGCAACCCTTGGGATACACTCAAGACGCTGCATACCTACGTGCTGGTGCCAAAGGAAGAGGAACTGCCCTCTCCGCTGCCCGAAGGGACATTGATACGCACGCCCTTGCAGCAGGCGGTCGTCTACTCATCGGTACACTGTAGCCTGCTCAAACAGATAGGTGCCTTGGAGTCCATCGCCGGCATCTGCGACCTGCAGTATATCAAGATACCGGAGATAAAGGAGCGTTGCGCCTCGGGACGCATCACGGACGTGGGCAACGGCATGGCACCCAATGTGGAGATGATTATCGACCTGAACGCCGATGCCATCCTGCTTTCTCCCTTCGAGAACAGTGGAGGTTACGGACGTGTGGAGAAGATCGGCATCCCCATCATCGAGTGCGCGGACTACATGGAGGTGTCGCCTTTGGCGCGTGCCGAATGGATGCGTTTCTACGGCTTGCTATTCGGTCACAGCGAAGCGGCGGACAGCCTGTTCGCTTCGGTGGAACATAATTACAAGGAACTGAAGGCTCTGACGGACACCGTCACGTGCCGTCCCCGTCTCATCAGCGACACGAAGAGTGCCTCCATCTGGTACGTACCCGGTGGCAAGAGCACCCTCGGGATACTCTATAAGGATGCCGGAGCGGACTATGTATGGGCTGACGACAACCACAGCGGTTCGGTAGCCCTTGCCCCCGAAACGGTGCTCGACAAGGGACAGTCGGCGGATATATGGGTTATCAAATACAACCAACCGACGGACAAGACCCTGCGGGAGCTGAAGGCGGACTATGCGCCCTACGCTCGCTTCAAGTCCTTCCAACAAGGCAATGTGTACGGTTGCAACACAGGCGACGTTCCTTTCTACGAGGACACGCCTTTCCGCCCCGACCGACTGCTGAAAGACTACATCAAGATGTTCCACCCACAGTTGCTGGACGGTTATCAGCTGCACTACTTTAAAAAGATGAAAGAATGAACCAGGGCTTTGCGCAATCGACAGGCATGAAGTATAGCCTCCTGCTCGCGGCACTCATTCTGCTGCTCTTTGTGGGTAATCTGGTGTTCGGCTCGGTGCAGATACCGCCAAGCGCCACATGGGACATCCTCTTGGGCAGGGACGTGGAACGCGAGAGCTGGAAGTTCATCTTGCTGGAGGCTCGCATACCCCAGGCGGTAACGGCACTCCTCTGCGGCGCTTCGCTTGCCGTCACGGGACTTATTCTGCAGACGCTCTTCAACAACCCGTTGGCAGGACCATCCATCTTGGGTATCAACTCCGGTGCCAATCTGGGAGTGGCAGTGGTAATGCTCGCCGGCGGAGGAGCCGTGGCGACCACCACGTTCAGCTTCTCGGGTTTCTTCGCCGTTGTCGCGGGAGCTTTTGTGGGAGCCATGGCGGTGATGGGTCTCATCCTCTTCTTCTCCACGCTCTGCAAAAACAATGTCATGCTGTTGATTATCGGCATCATGATTGGTTTCCTCACCTCGTCGCTCATCTCGCTGCTCAACTTCTTCGCTACAGCCGAGGGAGTCCATTCATATATGGTATGGGGGCTGGGCAACTTCGGAGGAGTCTCGTCCACACAGTTGCCGCTGTTCACGGCCGTGTCCCTACTCGCCTTGGCGGGAGCGTTGCTCTACATCAAGCCGCTCAACGCCCTGTTGTTGGGCATCCGCTATGCCGAGAACTTAGGTATCAACATCCGTCGCGTGCGCAACGGGCTGCTCTTCATTACGGGACTGCTGACCGCCATCACCACCGCGTTCTGCGGACCCATCGCCTTCATCGGACTGGCTGTGCCCCACGTGGCGCGGCTCATGCTGGGCACCTCCAACCACAACTCGTTGATGCCCGTCACGCTGCTGCTGGGAGCGGCCGTGGCATTGCTCTGCAACCTGCTCTGCATCCTGCCGGGTGAATCGGGCATCATTCCGCTCAATGCCGTCACCCCAGTTTTGGGAGTACCGGTCATCATCTATGTGATTATCAGACAACGTAAAATCCAATATTTCAATTGATATGGAGAAGAAGCCCGTGATGAAAGCCGAACATCTGTCCATCGGCTACCGAACCGGCAAAAGGAACGAGAGCGTCATTCATCGCCAGCTCAACTTTGTGCTGCATGCCGGTGAGATGACTTGCCTGTTGGGACCTAACGGGGTCGGCAAGTCCACCCTGTTGCGCACCTTGGCTTGCTTCCAGCCTCCCCTCTCCGGGGAGTTGTTGTTCGAAGGACAGCCCATGGAACAGTACAGCGAGCGGGAACTGTCGCGCAAGATTGGTGTCGTGCTGACGGACAAGACCCAAGTAGGAGGACTCACCGTGTATGAGTTGGTATCGTTGGGGCGGCAGCCTCACACCGGATTCTTCGGGCGACTGAAAGAGACCGACCATCAGCTGATAAGGGAGGCAATTAAATCCGTCGGCATCGCGCACAAGGCGGACAACTACATGGCGGAGCTCTCGGATGGCGAGAAGCAGAAGGCGATGATAGCCAAGGCACTGGTACAGGAGTGCCCCTTGATATTGCTCGACGAGCCCACGGCCTTCCTTGACGTGGTGAGCCGCATCGAGATTATGCAGTTGCTCCACACCATCGCTCACGAGCGGAACCGTACCGTCCTGCTCTCCACGCACGATGTGGAACAGGCATTCATGTTTGCGGACAAACTGTGGTTGCTTTCTCCCGACGAAGGGCTGCACTATGGTGCCACGGAGGATATCGTGTTCGACGGCAGTATGGAACGGCTCTTTCCGCAGCAGTCCATCCACTTCGACCATGTGCGGGGAGGTTACATTCCCGTCACCAAGGCGAACCGTTCCATCCACATAGAGACCGACAGTCCGTTGCTCTGCCACTGGTTACGCAACGCGCTTGCCCGCAACGGTTACACGGGCGTTGACGAGCCGTCCGCCGACGTGCCTCTCCTGAAGGCGAACGCTCCTAACGACATGACCCTGCAAATCAATGGACAAACTTTTTCCGTCCACTCTTTCAGCGAACTCAATGAGGTGTTGGAGATGGGCGATTTAGGATTCCGTCCTTCGCTTGTGTAAGGTCTCCAGGAACTCATCCTCTTTCACCGGCATCACGGCCACGTGTTTCTCCTCTCCATAGCAAATCAGCAGGTACTCCACCAAGCAATGGCGACCCAAGTGCAGACCGCGCAGCTTCTCCACCCGTTGCACCTGGCGCACGGCAATCACCACCGGCCTCTGGAACCGGCCATACGACACAATCAGCTGCCCGTCCGTGGTAATCGTGTAGGTAGTGTGTATCACCCGCTCAATAGTCCCGACCAACAGCAGGAGCATCACCACACCCCCAATCGGCATGCGGTTCCACAGGAAATAGATAGCCAGAGCGGCAATCAAGGCGATGAAAAGATACATGTACAAAGAGACGCGAGCGTGAAATATCCGATTCATGAGAACTGATTTTGGGCGCAAGGTACGAAAAACACGAATTAAATCGGCCAAAAGCATTCAGCAAATAAATGTATTTTGTAGTTTTGCACTGAAAACATATCACTTCTATGATCAAGAAATTCGATTTTTTGGTGATTGGCTCAGGCATCGCCGGAATGAGCTTCGCTCTGAAAGTGGCCAAGAAAGGTTCCGTAGCCTTGATTTGCAAGACCGAACTGGAAGAAGCCAACACGTATTTCGCACAGGGCGGTGTGGCCTCTGTCACCAACCTGCAGGTTGACAATTTCGAAAAACATATCCAAGACACCATGATTGCGGGCGACTGGATTAGCGACCGAGCCGCCGTGGAAAAGGTTGTCAGGGAAGCCCCCGGACAGATTCAGGAACTCATCAAGTGGGGCGTGGAGTTCGACAAGAACGAGAGGGGTGAGTTTGACCTCCATCGTGAAGGCGGACACTCCGAGTTCCGTATCCTCCACCACAAGGACAACACCGGAGCAGAGATTCAGGAGAGTCTGATAAAGGCGGTGAAGCAACACCCCAACATCACCATCTTCAACCACCACTTTGCCGTGGAAATCATCACCCAACACCACTTGGGCATCATCGTTACCCGCCACACTCCGGGCATCAGATGCTATGGTGCCTACATCCTCAACGAGGAGACCGGAGAGGTGGACACCTTCCTCTCCAAGGTCACGCTGATGGCAACGGGAGGCGTGGGTGCCGTATACCGCAACACCACCAATCCGTTGGTAGCCACGGGCGACGGCATCGCCATGGTCTACCGCGCCAAGGGACTGGTCAAGGATATGGAGTTCATCCAGTTCCATCCTACCGCCCTCTATCATCCGGGCGACCGCCCCTGCTTCCTCATCACCGAGGCGATGCGCGGCTACGGAGGCGTGCTCCGCACGATGGACGGCAAGGAGTTCATGCAGAAGTATGACGAACGGCTTTCGCTGGCACCGCGGGACATCGTGGCAAGGGCCATCGACAACGAGATGAAGAACCGTGGCGAGGACCATGTCTATTTGGACGTCACCCACAAAGACCCGGAGGAGACCAAGAAACACTTCCCCAACATCTACGAGAAGTGCCTCAGCTTAGGCATCGACATCACCAAGGACTACATCCCCGTGGCACCCGCAGCGCACTACCTGTGCGGTGGTATCAAGGTAGACCTCAACGGCGAGTCGTCCATCAACCGCCTCTATGCCGTCGGTGAGTGTTCGTGCACCGGTTTGCACGGTGGCAACCGCTTGGCGTCCAACTCCCTCATCGAGGCAGTGGTCTATGCCGACGCGGCGGCCCGTCACTCGCTGAGCGTGATAGACCGCTACGAGTTCAACGACGAGATACCCGAATGGAACGACGAGGGCACGACCCACAACGAGGAGATGGTGCTCATCACCCAAAGCATGCGCGAGGTGAACCAGATTATGGGGTCGTACGTAGGCATCGTGCGTAGCGACCTGCGCCTGAAGCGCGCCTGGGTACGTCTGGACATCCTTTACGAGGAGACGGAGAACCTCTTCAAGCACAGCAAGGCATCGCGCGCCATCTGTGAGCTCCGCAACATGATTAACGTGGGCTACCTGATTACCCGCCAAGCCATGGAGCGCAAAGAGAGCCGCGGATTACACTATACCATCGACTATCCTCACGCCGCCAAATAGGGCGGCATGAGGATAGTTTAACCGTTTTTCCCGTCATTCATGCACATGAAGAGATACCTGTTTTTCGCCCAGTTAACCTACGCCTACTCCATACTCCGTCCTCTCGAGAAGGAGATTTGGAAGAGAGGCGATGAGGTAGCGTGGTATTTGGAGCCCAGTTGCACCGACATGCTGTTACCCGAGGAGAGGCGACTCGCCACAATCGAAGAAGTGATGGAGTGGAATCCTGTAGCCGTATTTTCCCCCGGCAACTACGTCTACGATTTCTTTCCCGGAGTCAAGGTAGCGGTGTTCCATGGATACCCGATGCGCAAACGCATCGAGAAAGTGGACGACCACTTCACACTGCGCGGCTGGTACGACATCTATTGCACACAAGGGCCAAGCAGTACACCCTACTTTACCATGCTCTCAGAGAAAAAGAAATATTTCAAGATTTACGAGACGGGGTGGTGCAAGGTGGACGCTTTCTTCGACAGTGACCTTTGCGAAGAGGAGGAACGGGTTCAACCGACTGTCCTCTACTCGCCTACCTTCACCAAAAGCATCACCTCCGCCTATAAACTTTTGCCCGTCATCGACCGGATTGCGGCCAACCGTCCCTGGAACTGGATTATCACGTTCCACCCCAAGCTGAACGACCCGCAGCTCATCGCCGGCTATCAACGGTTGGCGGAGAAGCACCCGAATGTGAACTTCGCCAAGGTAAACAAGGGCTTGGAAACCTTTCGCCAAAGTGATATTATGCTCTGCGATTCGTCGAGCATCGTTGTCGAATACCTGATGTTGGACAAGCCCGTGGTGACTTTCCGCAACACGCATCCGGGTAAGCATCTGTTGAACGTCATCAAGGAGGAAGACGTGGAGCCGGCACTGGAACAGGCGTTGCTCCGCCCCACCTGGTTGATGGAACACATCCATGCCTACACGGCCTTTCACGAAGCGCACCGCGACGGCAACAACTCCGCCCGGGTACTGGATGCCGTTGATGACTTCATCGCCAACCATAAAGGGAGAATCAAGCGCAAGCCACTCAACCTTTTCCGCAAGCTGAGACTCCGCAAACGCTTGAAACGGTGGTATCCCATAACAAAATGATAGCGTGGCTCTTACCCATCTCTGGCGGTTACCTACGGATTTTCCACCCTTTTGTTCATATGTTCCCGATAGGGCTTATGCAGATTGAGATACCTGAAGTTTTGGGGAGGGAAGCAATTCGTCAAGGAGTCTTGTTTACCACAAAGAGACCTTACCGATACTTCCCATATCCAAGCTTGCCTTTATATTCATGGCTTTGAATATTCGCGCCATTGTAGAGAACGTGATACCATGCCCACGCTCCAATCTGGATATTTGAGCCTTTTGCACACCGATTTTCTCGCCCAACTGCTCTTGGGTAAGATTGCTTGCCTTACGTGCTTGCTTTATGGCTTCGCCTATTTTGTATGCCTGGATGGCATCGTCTACTTTCTTCTCGAAAGCGTCACGGGAAGGAGTACCGATTTTACCAAAATTTTTGTCCTGGAAATCCTCAAAAGATGTCAGTTTCATTTCTTCCATAATTACTACCTCCTATGTT
>CAVJRQ010000015.1:0-20912 GCA_963652075.1 Acutalibacteraceae bacterium | reverse complement strand
CCTCCTATGTTTGATTTCAAAATACTTGCGTTTTATTTCTTCCGCCTTGGCAATCTCCTTTGACGGTGTTTTTTGCATTTTCTTTATGATGCCGTGCGTGGCAACAATCAAGGTATTTTGTTCCGTGTCCCAAAAGGCAAAAAGGCGGTAAGCGATTTTCCGATAAAGCGTGCGGAATTCCCAAATACCATCAGAACCATCCAACTTCTTGAACAAGTCCGTGTTCTTCTCGCCAGCCAAAACACGACGGATGTTGTAGGAGATTTTCTCCTTAGCATCATAAGGCAGAGACTCCAAAAATGTCCGTGCACCCTCGGTTAAAACTATGTTGAACTTGTTTTGTTCCATAACATTACGTTGTGATTGCAAAGATAAGCAAAGTTTCTAATATATGAAACTTCCAATGTAATTTTCTCGCCCAACCCATCGAAGTAACCTATAGGAGCGACTTTGCCATTTCTTAAACCTTTATAAATTATACCCAAAGGTATAATACCTTTGGGTATAATTATTTAACTTTGCAGAAGTCAATAAGTTAAGCACATGAACAAGATACCTTTCGAATATGGTTCCATAGCCGAGAACGAGTATTTCATCGACAGAATCGAAGACAGGAGAGACCTCAAGACTTTTCTTGGAGGTGGCATCAACGTGATGCTCATTTCTCCAAGACGATGGGGCAAGTCTTCGCTTGTCAAAGCAGCAATGGAAGAGCTGAAGCAAGAGCAAAAGGAAGTCAGAGTATGTTACTTAGACGCGTTCAAGATTTACTCTGAAGAAGATTTTTACAATAAGTTTGCAAGTGCTGTACTCCAAGGAGTATCCTCCACTATGGAGAAAAAATGGGGAGATATCGTTAAGTTCGTACAATCCATATCCCCAAGCCTCACTGTCAATAGCGACCCTTTCAATGCAGTAGAAGTCAAGCTAAACTTCAAGCCTCTGAAAGAGAGTGTCGAAGATATACTGAATCTTCCGGAAAAGATTGCTAAGGAAAAAGGTCTTCACGTAATTGTTTGCATAGACGAGTTCCAGCAATTGGCAAACCTCCCGGACTGGAAGCGTTTGGAGGGAACCATGCGTTCCGTCTGGCAAGGACAGCATAGTACGACCTATTGCTTATATGGGAGCAAGCGGCACATGATGATGGACATATTTGGCAACTCGAAGAATCCATTCTATCGATTTGGGCAAATGATGACTCTGAAGAAAATCGCCAAGGAATACTGGAAACCTTTCATCCATGACAGTTTCTACAACTACGGAAAGCAAATCGGCGATGACATGATTGACCGGATTTGCGACACGATGCAGTGTCATTCTTGGTATATGCAGCAACTCTGCTTTCTCATTTGGACTCGCACCGCTTCAGAAGTTACCGAGGAAATCTTCTGTTCACAACTGACGAAGCTCTTGGACACCAATGCGGATATGTTTCTTGCAGACATAGACGGAATGCCCTCCTCTCAAATCGCTTTCCTGCGTGCCGTATGCATGGGAGAAACTCACTTCAATGCCCAACAAGTGGTGGCAGCATACGGGCTGGGGACACCTCGCACCATAACAAAAAACAAGAAAACTCTGGTGGAGAGAGATTTCATAGAAAAGTCGGGTGAAAGGTTCAAGATGGTAGACCCGGTTTTCGAGTTATGGTTTAAAAGGGAATACTGCAACCTCCCTATCTTCTAAACGACAAACGAATTCATCCACAAGAACCCGGAGAAGAGATTCCCGACCGAATAGACGGTAGCACGACTCGCAACGAATCTTACGGCTTTTCCACCCTTTTGTTCATATATTCCCGATAGGGCTTATGCAGATTGAGGTACCTGAAGTTTTTGGGAGGATACTGTTTGGGCATTCTCATGTAGTCTCCGTAGCAATATTTCAGATAACGGTCAGGGTCTTGAACGCCCATCAGCCGATGTCCCTCAAACTCCACGGGGGTCGGTGTGCCATACACTTCCTTGGGCAATATGCCGCGTGAAGGGTCGTTGTCATGGTCAGCAATAAGAGAAGAGACCCGGTAGCTGTACTCCTGTTGGATGTCGTTCATCTTACGGTGAGCCCATCCCTGTGATACGATTTTGTGCATCATGAGAGGAAACAGGCTTTTCACTCCGTATCCATGTTTGTAAGGATTGACAGTCGAGAAATAGAGCAGCTTCTTGGCTATCCCGTATTTGAGATAGTGAATCCGTCTGCCAAGGGCGTTCCCTGTCATGCCATCAAGCGGGAATACGTCCACGGGGACACCGCCGACAAAATCAAAATCGCGACGTAGGATGTAAGTCGTCTCCCTGTCCTGTATCCGGGCGAACTGGTAGGGATACATCGGATTCTGCAGGTCGCTTATCAATTCATAGCGTTCGGGCAGCCATTCATTGGCATGCGCTATCAACAGGTTATAGTCCTCGCGCGGCAAGGCTATGTCAGCGTCATCGTCCCAAGGGACAAACCCCTTGTGACGTACGGCACCCAACATGGTGCCCGCGAGAAGATAGTAACGCAGGTTGTGTTGCCGGCAAACCTTGTCGATGGCAAGCAGTATATCCAGAATATACCGTTGCATCTCCTTGGTCTGTTCCGTACTGATTCGTTGTTGATAGTCCTTCATCTTTTGCAACTGTTCCAAATAGGTTCAAAAATTATATTAGACTACTATCAAATCACGTCCCTCATCAAAGTCCTGAATGATGCCGGTGACGCTTTTCGAGATGTCGGGAGAGACGTAGGAAAAGTCCTTGCCCGTGCGTATGGCTTTCAGAAAAGAAAGCAGCATGTAGCGCAGACCTTCGCCTTCCAATTGATAGAAGTAGCGTTTGTTGTTTTGTGGATTCTCGTACCTCACTTCAAAATATTCGGTCTTCCACCAGGGAGCCGGCACATAGATGTAGCCTTTGGTTCCCGAGACAACCAGTTCGCCCTCCGACTTCACCCCCTGCCCCACGACCAACGAGGCCACGGCACGCGGATAGACAAACGAAATCCTAGTGAAGGCATCGTAGCGTCTCGACGCATCGAAAAAGCGTGTGACAACCTGTTTGTCCGTGTAGTCAGTGCCCAAAAGCTGGAAGATAGGCAAGAGTGCCGTAGGCCCCCAGGCACAGATACTGTTCCATTCGCGCAGGTGCTTGTGGGCATCCTGTGTAGGGTCTATGTTAACCAAACTGGTACACGTGGTGTCTACCGAGATGATGTCACCGATGATGCCTCCCTGCGCCAACAGCAACAGATGGTAATAAGCCGGGGAATAGGCCGTCTTGATGCTGTCCATCAATACCAGATTTTTCTCGCGCGCCATCTCATAGAGTTCCTTCCAGTGTTGTGTTTTCATGGTGATTGGTGACTCACAAAGCACATGTTTGCCTTGTTGCAGGGCTTCCTTTATCTGCGCATAGTGTTTGTCCGGAGCGGAGATGACGTATATGGCATCGCTGTCATCCAGCAACGTCTGAAAGGAGGCGGCCTTTTTCCCGTCCGCTTTCAACTCCTCCGACAGACAGGTATCGTTGAGACTGAAGACCTTGCCCGCTTCCAGTCCGTTCACGTACCGCACCTCATGTTCTATCTTGTTGAGGATAGGCGACTCGCCTACCAGTCCCATACGTACGGTACGCTGTTCGCAGCGCAGTTCCGTGCTCGACACCCCATCGGTACGGTCGAGGTAGACCACCTTGCAGTAGGCTTCGAGATAGTCGAACTTGCCTTTCCAGTCAGACCCGACCGTAAAGATATCCACATCGTAGCGTTTGATGTCGTCAATTTTCTGTCCCTCGTACTCCTCGATGACAATTTCATCGGCAAGGCCTGTAGCCCGCACCGCCTCCACACGTTCCATCAAGGATTGCTGCACGTTGATTTTACCCCGCTCCCGGTCAAAGGAGTCCGAGGTCACGCCCACGATGAGGTAATCGCCCAACGACTTGGCCCGTTCCAACAAGCGGATGTGGCCATAGTGCAGCAGGTCATAGGTGCCGTATGTGATGACTTTTATCATAACGCTCCTTTCGCTTGCAAATCCTTCAATGCATTGACGAGGACGGTGTTGTCAGTCGGTGTCAACGCACCGAGGTGTCCCACACGGAATATCTTCTCCGCCAGTTCACCGCCATTGGGACAAACCCAGATGCCATACTCGTCCTTGAGGCGAAGGAAGATGTCGTAGGCCGAGGCGCGGAGCGGATGCAGAGGCGTGACGGCGTTGGACATCGACCGGGAGACGATGGTGAACGGCATGCCCTTGATTTTGCTGCGGAAGTCCTCGGCGAGACGCTTTATGCGTTCATTCTCGCCCACTACACCTCCGTTGCGTTCTATCTCCTTCAGACGGGCGTGGATTTGCAACAAAGTTCCCACGGCAGGGGTAAAAGGTGTCTGCCCGCGCTCGCCGTTCTTCAGTGCATCCTTCAAGTCGAAGTACATCGACTTCACACGGTTAGCCTCCACACGTCCGACGGCCTCCGCATCGAGCACGATGACGGAGACACCCGGTGGACAGGCCAACGCCTTTTGAGAGCCGGTAATCATCACGTTCACACCGAGTTCCTTCATGTCAAACGGGTCAGCCAAGAAGGAACTGATGGAATCCACCGCAAGGAAGAGGTGATTGCGGCGGCAGAAGTCGCTAATCATGCGTATGTCGTAGAGGACACCGGTGGATGTCTCGTGCAGATTGACGAGGAAACCGGTATAGCCTTGTCCTTCGTAGGGTGCCAGGTCTTCGGCTTCGAGAGCGGTACCCGTCTCCAGTTTGATTTCCGTATGGGGGATGTCATGTATCTCACAAAGCCGTACGAAACGATGGCCAAAACTACCGCCATTCACCACCAGCACCTTGTCGGCTGGAGTGAAGACGTTCATGACTACCGCTTCCATGGAGGCGGTGCCCGAACCTGTTATGAAGACTACCCGGCTGTCGTCGGTCGACTTGGCGAATTGTTTTATCAATCTCTCGTTCTCCTTCATCGTCTCGGAGAACTCCGCTGTTCTGAAATAAGGAACCTGCTCCGCACCGATGGCTCTAACCCCATCCGATGACATGACAGGACCTACCGTAAAGTTTATCATCGTGCCATTTTCTTTTATACCTTTTATCCAAATAAAATGCGTCAAGCATGAAAATCTTGCCTGCGACACCTGTTTCTCATGTAATTTTTAACGTTTCTTGACTTGTCCGAAGGTCTTGATGCTGGTGTATTTGCGCCAAAGGTTCAGCCGCCTTTTGGCAGGCACACCGTGTCGGCGGATGTAATCCTCAGCCCCTTCAATCATGCGCTGACATACCTTACCGTCCTGGTATGGGTCGTAGTTGTCCACAATCCATTGACGCTTGCTGATGGCATCGGCATCGTGCAAAGCATGGTCGTACGCCTCAACGAGCCGCGACGGTTCCGTAATGTTCTCCCAATAGATGTCCTTAGCAATAGCGCCCAAGGTGATGACCGGACGGGAAAGCAGCAGAAATTCATAGATTGTGGAAGAGGTGTCACTGATGAGTACATCAGCCATCAACTCATATTTCGTCACGTCCTCACCCTTGTCCACAAACATCACGTCCTCCTTGGTGGCTGCCCATTCGCGATACTCGTCCACCCACTCCTGACGGGTCAGCGGATGAAACTTCATCACCACGAGTGCGTTGCGCTCCTTGGCCAGTTTGCCCAGTTCCTCTTTCAGATAAGGGAGAGAGGTAAGTTTGGGCGAAAAGGTGGGGGCATAGAGAACGATACTCCCCTTACCGCTCTTTTGGAGCAAAGCGGCTCTGTCCGCGTCATACCGGTGCAGGTTCTCCTTAATCCAATCCTGCTTGGGCCATCCGGTCTCCAACACCTCGAAGTCCCCGTATCGCTTGGCGAGAGCCTGGAAATGAGAGGTGAAGTAAGGCCCTTGCGTGAAGTAGGTGTCGAAGTAACGGCGAATCACCCAATGGTCTTTCTTCTCCGCGGCATAGCCGTGGAACACCTGTATCTTGACACCCGGCAGATAATAGGGCACGATGTTGCCCGGCACGAAAATGGCTTCCGGCGAGAAGTCGTAAACCTCCTGCATAGAATGAGTCCACCGCACTTTGTCAGCATAGACAAAGCTTTCCATCTTAGGTTTATGGATATACCACAAAACCTCATGCGACAACCGTTGGTTTGTCACATAATCCTGCAACGGTTTAAGGATACTGATGGCATACCTGTTTTCACAGAAAAGAACGATTTTCATTTATACTTGTTTTATGGGTCTTTCAGTTCCCCTAAGACCATTTATAGAAACCGGAGCGTGGAACTGCAAATACCACGTCTTAAATCGAAGGTCGTAGGAAACCTAATGAGCAGATGTAGTAATAGCAGCCCACGCCTATAGCGTGAGAACCACCATGCTATCCTTGCTCATTTGAAAAGTTCCTACGTTTTCGATTTACAAGATAGGCATAACGCTTCTTTTTATTTCATATGTCTCGGAGAGAGTCGCCTCAATCCGGATGCAAAAATACACAAAAAAACGTCAATCGCTTGTTTTATTAATGATTTCTTTGATTTAGATGCAGAAGACGATAGCGGAGATACGCAACCACAAGAACGCTACGTCCACCGCTATCGAGGAGGAACGGAAATGGTGATGTTCTTTCTGTTGACTTGTAACACACCTACTTTGTAACTGACAGAAAGAGGCTGTTATTCAGTAAGAATCCGCTTTATTATAGTTGTTGACAGTTGTCATAAATGTTGCTGACAATTGTCATAAATGTTTCTGACAATTGTCGTAAACATTGCTGACAGTTGTCGTAAACGTTGCTGACAGTTGTCAAACACTCTACAAGACTGCTTTCTTGCATCGTCATAAAGGGCTTCTGACATCGCTATAAGGGAGTACTGCGACCTTTCTATCTTCTAACGGGAGAGTGATGATTTGCACAAATAAAAAGATGTATCTTTGCACAGGAATATCAAGAATGCCACAATAACATGGAACAATATAGAATCTGTTATATCAGTCGTAACTATTACAACCTGACCAGTGCCGGCAACAAGGCAAAGACTGACAACGAAGATACCCTCAAGGAAATGGGAGCCGTCAATTTAGGCTTGCCAAGAACGGTAAGCAACAACAAGTTACTTGCCTTTTCCCTCGATTTAATCGGGGTCATACGCGCCTGCATACTGTTACGAAAGGGAGACGTGCTTTTCTTGCAATACCCCGTGAAGAAGTACTTCTCGTTCCTGTGCAACGTGGCAAGGATGAAGGGGGCCAAGACGGTGTCGCTCATCCATGACCTCGGATCTTTTCGCCGCAAAAGGCTCTCCATCCAGAAAGAGATAAACCGTCTCTCACATAGCGACTACGTCATTGCCTCCAACGAGAACATGGCAGCATGGCTCAAAGAGCATGGGATGAAGAAGAGCGTGGGGGCATTAGGTTTGTTCGATTACCGTGCCAAGAGCTTCAACCGCAACAATGAAAGACCTGCTACAGCGAACAAAACCGGTGTCGTCTATGCCGGAGCCTTGAGCATGCACAAGAATTCGTTCCTCGTAGAACTGACCAAAAGCCTCAGCACTTGGAATCTCACCGTCATCGGCAACAAGGAAGGTCTGCAAGGACTGCAAGAAAACCCACACATCAACTACAGGGGATTCATGCCGTCGGAAGAATTCATTGCCCACGCCAACGCCAGCTTTGGCTTGGTATGGGACGGCAACTCCTTAGACACCTGTTCCGGTGAATACGGAACTTATCTCCGTTGGAACTCACCACATAAAGTTTCCTTCAATCTCCGTGCCGGCTTACCGGTCATTGTCTGGAAGGAGTCCGCAGTTGCCCCCCCCATCGTCCAAAAATACAATGTTGGCATCGCCATCGAATCCTTGAAAGAGCTTGACCGTATCTTGCCCGAATTATCGCAAGAAGCCTACTCGGAAATGAAACGGAATGCAGTGGAAATGGCAAAGAGATTGAACGAAGGGTATTTCCTGAAAGAAGCCCTGCGGATTGCGGTTAACGCCCTGTAGTCACAGCCCGGAATTTGTTGGGAAAGCGGACAGAACCGCTCACGGTCACTCCAAATAGGCGGCATCCATGGCATCGTTGACTTGTGATTCCTTGTCGGGAGCTGAAAGGGGTTCATCAACAGGTCGGGAAGCCTCCTCGGGCAACGCGGCTTGTTCCGTCGGTGCAAGACTTGATTGAACGGCGGAGTCGGATTCCACCTCCGCCTGTCGGGAATCTTCATATTGGTCTTTCGCGGCAAAGACAGCGTTCAGAAACGCGGAGTCCTTGAGTTTCTGCATGGCACGCTTGGAAGCGATTTGCTGGCTCTCCTTCTTGGAGTAACCGGTGCCCTCACCCGCCGTCAGTCCTTCCACCCGGACTTCGGTCTGGAAGACGGGACTGCTGATGTCGGATGATTGGTCGACGAGAACATACTCCACCTCTATGCGGTTTTTCTGTCCCCATTCGATGAGTTTGGACTTGAAGTTGACCTCCTTGTAGGCAGTCTTGTTGAGGTTGATGTGCTTACCCAGGATGCGTTCCTCCATGAAACGCATGCAATAGTCGTAGCCGCGGTCGAGATAGATGGCTCCCACCAAGGCCTCGAAAGCGTTGCCGTAGATGTAACTGTTGTGATTGGTACCGTGGGGAGACTGCGATATCATCTTATCCAGCCCAATGGCCACAGCCACACGGTTGAGCGTTTCGCGCTGTACTATCTTGGAGCGGGCGTTGGTAAGGAATCCCTCGTGCTTGCCCTCGAAATGCTTGTAGACGATGTCCGCCACGATGGCATCGAGGATGGCATCGCCCAGAAACTCCAGGCGTTCGTTGTTGACGAGATGCCCTTTGGCACCGCGCACAATCATGGACTTATGGAGAAAAGCCTCTTTGTAGAAGCGCAGCGTGTGGGGGTAGAAACCAAGAATTTGGTATAAACGAAGGTAAGACTCCCTCTCCTTACGGAAAAGAAGTCTTACCTTTTCTATATAATCAGTTTGAAACACAGCTTATTCAGCGTATTTCTTAACGATTAGACATGCGTTGTGACCACCGAAACCGAATGTGTTCGAGAGAGCGGCATTGACAACACGACGTTGCGCTTTGTTGAAAGTGAAGTTCATGTTATAGTCGATATTCTCATCGTTATCGCCTTCGGCATGGTTGATGGTAGGAGGAACGATGTCGTTCTTCACCGACAGCACACAAGTGAGTGCCTCAACAGCTCCCGCTGCACCGAGGAGGTGACCAGTCATAGACTTGGTGGAGCTGATGTTCAACTTGTAGGCATGGTCGCCAAAGAGAGCCTTGATGGCCTTGCACTCAGAGATGTCTCCCACCGGAGTGGAGGTACCGTGTACATTGATGTAATCAATGTCTTCCGGTTTCATACCCGCGTCTTCGAGCGCATTGGACATCACCAGACGCGCACCCAAGCCCTCGGGATGGGAAGCAGTGAGGTGGTAAGCGTCCGCGCTCATGCCCGCACCGGCAACTTCGGCATAGATTTTAGCTCCACGAGCCTTGGCGTGTTCCAACTCTTCCAGAATGAGGCATCCCGCACCTTCCGCCATGACGAAACCGTCGCGGCTCGCACTGAACGGACGGCTGGCACCCTTGGGGTCGTCGTTACGGGTAGAGAGGGCATGCATCGCGTTGAAACCACCTACGCCACCGGCGAAGATAGCAGCCTCAGCGCCACCGGCAACGATGACGTTGGCCTTGCCCAACCGGATGAGGTTGAAAGCGTCGGCAATGGCGTTCGACGAGGAAGCGCAAGCCGAAGAAGTGACATAGTTAGGACCGTGGAATCCGTAGAGGATAGAAATCTGACCCGTGCAAATGTCCGCAATCATCTTCGGTATGAAGAACGGGTTGAACTTGGGTCCCATCTCCTTGTGAACGGCATAGTTGCCAATTTCTTCTTCGAAAGTATTCATGCCACCGATGCCGACACCATAGACAACGCCGATTCTGTTCAAATCTTCTTTCTCCACATCCAGTCCGGAGTCCGCAACAGCCTCCTTGGCCACTACAACGGCATACTGCGTATAGAGGTCCATCTTGCGGGCTTCCTTGCGGTCGATGAAGTCGTTCACGTTGAAGTTCTTCACCTCGCAAGCGAATTGGGTCTTGAACTGAGATGCGTCAAAATGAGTAATAGGCCCTGCTCCACTGACTCCGTTAACCAGACTGTTCCATGTCTCAGGAGCAGTATTGCCAACAGGAGTCAATGCACCAAGGCCCGTTACTACTACTCTTTTTAATTCCATACGTATGAAATGGGATTACTTAGCGTTCGTTTCGATATAAGCGACAGCGTCACCTACAGTTGAAATCTTCTCTGCTTGATCGTCAGGAATAGAGATGTTGAATTCCTTCTCGAACTCCATGATCAATTCTACAGTATCCAAAGAGTCTGCGCCAAGGTCATTGGTGAAGCTAGCTTCGTTTGTTACTTCTGATTCTTCAACGCCTAATTTATCAACGATGATTGACTTAACTCTTGATGCAATTTCAGACATAATTCTAAATTTTTAATTAATAATTTGTTTTTATTCTATATTTTTGCGGTGCAAAGTAAAAAAGATTCGGTGGACTAAACAAATAAATGGGTGATTAAATGCATTTTGGTTGCACAATTTATGGAGACTTGTGCATAAAATGAGCGACTTATGAACAAAAACATAGCAATTTTAGCATCAGGCTCGGGGACAAACGCAGAGAATATTGTCCGCTACTTCCGGGAGAAGAACAACGGCATTGAGGTCAAGTGGATATTGACCAACAAACAGGATGCCTACGTGGTGACAAGGGCCAAGGAACTGAACGTTCCCTGCCGATATTTCACGAAGGAGGAGTGGGCAAAAGGGACGGATATTCTGAAGCTGTTGCAGGAGTCCGGCATCGACCTCATTGTGCTGGCAGGCTTCCTGCTGAGGATTCCGGACTGCCTGACAGAAAATTACGAGCACCGCATACTGAACATACACCCTGCCCTGTTGCCGAAATTCGGAGGCAAGGGGATGTACGGCATGCACGTACACGAAGCCGTGGTGGCCGCCAAGGAGAAGCAGTCGGGCATCAGTATACATTATATTAATAAGGAGTACGACAAAGGGGAGATGTTGTTCCAAGCGGTATGCCCGGTGTCGCCCACGGACTCTGCGGAGGAGGTAGCCGCCAAGGTACATGCGCTGGAATATGAGCATTATCCGCAAGTGATAGAGTTGGCCTTGGAGATTCAAGGGCAACAATAAGTTCAGACCGCTACGGCATTCCGCGATGCCGCAAAGGGCGGCACGCGAAATCATTTCCGCCCGAAATCGGCAGGTACTTCACCCCACCGGTCGGTCTCCCATTTCAGCAAGGGATTGGTGTACGTGTTGGTTCGCAACCACTGCTCCGCCCGTTCAATGAGTTGGAACAGGGCTTCCGTCTTTGCAGTGCGTTCGAGTTTGGTCTTGCACTTCTTCTGCCTCACCCAGCCGATGGCGTTGCGACTGTCGGAATAGACAGGCATGGAGGTGAGCCCTTTCTGCTTGAGCAAGGCAAGTCCATGTACAATCGCAAGGAATTCCCCGATATTGTTCGTCCCCCACACGGGACCGAAATGGAAGATTTGTTGGCGCGAAGCGATGTGTACACCCCGGTATTCCATCGGTCCGGGGTTGCCGCTACAGGCGGCATCCACTGCCAAGGCATTGTCGCAATAGGTTGACGGGCCGGGGGACACCGTGGGTCTTTCCGTTCGCCGCGGTTTGCCTATGTAATCGAACGGAGAGGAGGCATAGGCTTCCCGCGCCTCGGCTTCGGTGGAGAAGGACTTATAGACAGCACCCTCAAAACCGTTTATCTGCCGTTGGCATTCTCTCCAAGAGTCGTAGACACCCGGTTCCACGCCTTTCCATACGACATAGTATTTCGACTTTTTCATGCGCGGTTCTCCGTATTGCGTGATTTCGCCTTGTAGCCAATCACCAGGTTGCGCACATAGGCAAGGAAACCGAAGGACTGACCGAGTATCAGCACCGGGTCGCTACGGTAGACACCGTAAGCGATGATGATGCCCGAACCTACAAGGCTGATGAGCCAAAAGCCAGCGGGAAGCACGGACATCCTCAGGCGCGATGACACGTACCACTGATAGACGAAGCGAAGCGTGAAGATAATCTGTCCCATGGAGCCGAAAAGCAGCAGCCACAGGGGTACCTCCTCGTTTTGGAAGAAATCCGCCACAAAAGCGGGCACATTGTGAAGCACCATGCAGAGGGCTACCACCGGCGTGCAGGCCAAAAGAGACTTGATGGAGAGATGAAGTTTACCCCAGACACCTTTCTCCTTCAGATTCCACAGGTAGATATAATAGGAGACAACCTGCCCGAGTATAATGGCGAAGTCGTCGCGAATCCATCCGTAGATGAAGAGCAGATAGGCCCCGAACAGGCTCAGCACCCAATAAATGGAGGGAGAGACCACCTGCTTGGCTCGCTCCGAAAGCACCCATTGGAACAGGATGCGGGCGGAGAAGAAGGCTTGGGCCAGAAATCCTATGGCGTACGTCAAATATTCGTTCATGGCAAGGAGGAACGTTACTCTACGTTATCGGAAGCGATGGTGTAGTTTATGTAGCGCTTGGCCATCCAGCGATAGGCGAAGCAGTCCTTGAAGGGCGACACCAAACGATTCCACAAATGATACTTCGACACGCCTGCCACACGAGGGAAGTGACGCACGGGAATCTCCTTGAACCGGCCTCCGTCCTGCAGCAGAATCAATGCCGGGATGAAGCGGTGCATTCCCGTGAAGAAGGGGATTCGCTTGGCGTAATCGGTGTGCAGCACCTTCAGCGGACAGCCCGTGTCCGTGGCACCATCGTGCGTCATCTTCCGACGGAAGCCGTTGGCAATCTTGGACTGCAAACGTTTGAAGGCGGTATCCTTGCGGTTGGCACGGATACCCGTCACCAAAGGATACTCTTCGATATACTGGAGCAAGGCGTTGAAATCCTCGGGTGTCGTCTGCAGGTCTGCGTCTATGTAGCCTACGTATTTCGACTGGGCGACATCGATGCCGGCTTTGATGGCGGCACTGAGTCCGGCATTCTTGGCAAAAGCGATGTAGTAGAAATGCGGATTGCGCGCACAGACTTCACGGATAGCGTCTCCACTGTTGTCCTTGGAGCCATCGTTGACGAAGAGCACACATGCCGGACAAGCGGCCTTAGGCAGGTAAGCCTGAAAGGCATTTTCCAAGGCGGCCATGTTATCCTCTTCGTTGTAGACGGGGACAATGATGGTCAAATCATATTCGGCGGTCTTGTTCATAAATTATTTCAGTTTCAGAATTGTTACGTTGTAAAGGAATTTATCGTTGTACCGACGCGTGTTCTTTGGCCGGCGGTTGTTGTCGTAGCAGTCCACCCACACGGTGTCTATTCGGTTGAGGAGCGACGCGGGGAGTTCCTCGCCTACCCTCCCGTGGGTAAGCAGGGCGCAAGGCAGCGCGTTGAGCACGGCAGTAGTATCGTTGACATCCAACGGGCGGATTTTCTTATTTGCCTCGTAGATAATCTCGATGCGGAGCTCCTCACCTGCCACGGAGTAGAAGGGCAACGGCTTCAGGGATTCGATGTCGCGCGTAGCGCTGATGCTCTTGAAGTCGGGATTGTTCACCAACCCACCGACGTAGGACAAGCAGAAGATTTCCGCAAAGACAAAAAGCAAGACCACCCCAGAGAGGAAACGCCAGGGACGAACGCGCGTGAGTGCGGTGACCATGAAAGCGGCCAACGCCCAAAAGGCAACGGTCAGGAAAATGAGCGTATTGAGTGAGATAATCTCCGCCCGGTAGAGGAAGAGGTAAGCCGCCACGGGCAACAGAGCCACGATGAGGGTCATCAGCCCGGCATTGGCATAGTAGAGTCCCCGTCCCGTTGCGTCCATGCGCTGAGCCTTGGCTTGTTCAATCCAAACGGTGAAAAGGAAACTGACGGTGTAGGCCGCCGGGATGAGAACGGGCAACAGGTAGCGGTTCTTCTTCTCGGGGAAGCAGGAGAGGCAAACGACCAGCAGCAACATCCAGCAAAGCGCAAACAGATACTCGCGACGCTTCGTGCGCACGCTCCAGTACGGCACAAGCAGGGCGGTGAGCACCATCAGTGCCCAGGCACCGGTCTCGAGGAAGAAAGTGCCGTAGTAGTACCAGGGGCGCACGTTGCGTTCGACCCAAGCCGTAGATTCCTTGTGGAGGACATACTGCGCCTCTTCGGCATGGAAGAAGTAGATATAGACGTACCACCAGCTGCCGACAAGCAGGCAGAGCAGTATCATGACGCAGATGGGCAACCCTTTGCCCCGAAGCGAACGACGCATGAAAACCAGGTAGCTCAGCAGGAACGGAAGCAACAAGGCATAGAACGAGACTGGACCTTTACCCATGAAAGAGAGTCCCAGAAAGAGTCCCGCCCCAAGGAAGTTGCCCCACTGGGCTCCGTCCTGTCGCAGAGCCTTGAATAGGAAGAAGATGGCTCCCATCATGAAGGCGTGACAGTAGACATCCCACGAAGCGGTGCGTCCCATCAGAATGAGGTTGTAGGAGGTGCAAAGCACCAACGAGGCTATCAGCGCCTGGTTGGCGCTTCGGGTGGAGGTCTTCACGAATCCGTAGAAGAAGAGAACCAGAAGCGTGGCCGCCAAACCTGCCATAGCGCGCTGTGCGGTCATGTCGTCCGGACTGACCATCTCGGCAGCGGCAGCTATCCACGTGGGCAAGGGAGGTTTTTCCAGACGCAGGTCGCCGTTCATGGTGGGTACCAGCCAATGTCCGTCATAAACCATCTCGCGGGCGGTAACGATGTTACGCGACTCCATGATGTCCGTGTGTATCACTCCGTTGTTAATGAAAAACGCAAAAAAGCAGACAATCATCAACAGGGGAACGTAGAGTTTATTTGCTCTCATGCCTCAAAAGATATTTGTGCCTCATTAAATCCGATTGAGCAAAGGTAGCGCATAATCTTGAATGTTTTTTGTATCGGGGAGTTTTTTTACCTCTTTTATGGATTACACCAGTGCCGCACGGGGTTCAACGAGGTATAGTATCAATGCCCAAAGAGGTACTGACTCAAGTGCCCATACGTCACCGTACGGCATGGCACTCTCCGTCAACCTTAACGACTCAATCCTTCCTTCACGCGGCGGTCATACTCCTCCTTGGTACGTTTCCAACGGTCGTGGCTCCAAAGCCAGAGGTACGGAGTGCGGCGAATCATCTCCTCCAAGCGGGACGCATAGAGGTCAGTCAGCTCGAAATCGGGGGCGGACTGCGGATTCTCAGTCAACTTCCGGAACTTGCAATGATAGTAGCCCCGCTTGGGACGGGTCACCTCGGCGTAGTAGACGAGAGCGTCCATCTTCTTCGCCATCTGCTCGGTCCCCGTGAAGAAAGCGGTCTCCCGATGAAAGAAGGGTGCGAAGTGGTGGATGCTGCTCCACTTGGGCAGTTGGTCGGAGATGAACCCGACGAGGGTCTTTTGCTTGTCGCGTTTGAACTCGAGGATGCGACGAAGGGTAATCTTCATCGGGATGCTCTCGCCTCCGTATTGGTTGCGAACCCGCAGGAAGAGTTTATCGTAAGCGGCGTTGCGAAGCGGATGGTAAATCTGTGCGCAGTGTACATCCCGGGGTGTCCAGTAGGGCAACGAAGCAATCCACTCCCAGTTGCCGAAATGACCCAAGTAGACAAAGCAGAGTTCCTTGTCCTGTGCCTTGAGTTCGGCGGCAATCTCGTCCACGCCTTCGAAACTCATACGTTTCTTCAGCTGGCCGCGCGAGATGGAGAAGAGCTTGATGGTTTCCACCGTGTAGTCGCAAAAGAAATGATAGTATTGCTTCTCGATACGCAGAATCTCCGATTCGCTCTTCTCGGGGAAAGAGCCCAACAGGTTCTTCCGGACAATCTTACGGCGATAGCGAATGCAGTAGTAAAGCGGATAGTAGAGCAAATCGGAAAGCGCATAGAGCACACCCAACGGGAGGAGCGACAGCAAGTACCAAGAGCAGAACAGCAAGACGTAACCGGGATTCATATCGTGTATATGTTTTGGAGTAAAAGAGACCTATTCATCGTATCCAACTTGTGGAAGATGGCTTTTCAGCCGTGCCACCACACGCTCGGGAGTGATTTCGTTCAGACAGGCATAGTCGCCACGCAAACAGGGTTTGTCCCCATAGACAGAGCACGGCCGGCAAGGCATATCCAACTGCACTGCGTCTTCGGCTTGCTGCCGCCAGCCCATGAAGCCGGCGTAGGGATGCGTAGCACCCCAAATGGAAACCACGGGCGTGTGGACCAGCGAGGCAAGGTGCATGTTGGATGAATCCATGGAGAGCATCACGTCCAGCCAACTCATCAGGATGAGCTCTTTGTCGAGTTTCATCTTGCCGATGACGGAGAGCACCTTGTCGGGATAACGGGACATCCAACGTTCGGCCACTTGACGTTGCGAATCGCCCGCACCGAAGACAAAGATACGCAGGTGAGGCTCAGCTGCCAACGCATCAACGACCTTATCCAGTTTCTCCAACGGATATATCTTACCGGGGTGAGCGGCAAAGGGAGCGATGCCTACCCAACGCTCGTCCGCCTTCGGACCGGTAATGTCGGCTATCAAACCGAGATCCCCCCTCTGCGGATAGAAGATGGACTGAAAGGAAGAACGGATTTGCAGACCGAGCCGGGCAAACACCTCGGCATAGCGTTGGAAGGAGGTCTTTTGCTGCACCTTAACCTTTCCTTTGGCTCTCACCAACAAGTGTTTTCCCTTGCGGCCTTTGTCGATGTGCGCCACCCGTTTACCAGCCAGCCGAAACAAGAGGCGCAGGAACTTGCTGCGGAGCACGTCGTGGAGATCCGCCACGGCATCGAACTCCTCCTGTTTCAACTCCGAGTAGAGGCGGCACAGTCCACGGATGCCCTTATATGCGTCCGCTTTCAGGTCGACACCCTTGAAGCGGACATTCGGCGGCATCCGGCAAAACAACGGTTGCAGAAAGGAACGGCTCAGCACGGTAATCCGCAAGGAGGGATTGTCCACGGCCAATGAAGTGATGACGGGGATGGTCATCGCCACATCGCCAATGGCGGAAAACCGTATGATCAGCAAATTCTTCAACCTATGATGTCCGTTTTATTTTTTGTTGCCATAAAGCACGGGGTTCAACGCCGGGTCGTTGTACATCTTCATCTGTTTGTAGACTTTCATGTACTTGCGTCCGGCTTCGATGTCCTCAATGAGTTGGTCGATGGCGGCGGAGAGGTCTTTCCGCTGTTCCAACAGGATGTTGAGTTTCGCCTCACATTGCTGACGGTGCGCCGCATCGGTATCGGTACGCTCCACCTCCTTGCGCATGTGATAGATTTTAAGGGCAAGGATGGAGAGACGGTCTACGGCCCAAGCCGGGCTCTCGGTATTGATGGAAGCATCAGGCAAAGCCTTCACTTCTTTATACTTGTCGAGAAAATAGCTGTCAATCAGTTCCACGAGGTCCGTACGGTCCTGGTTGCTCTTGTCGATACGGCGTTTCAGCGCCAAGGCTTCAACCGGGTCGATTTGCGGGTCGCGGATGATATCCTCAAGGTGCCACTGTACGGTATCAATCCAGTTCTTGAGGTAAAGGTAGTATTCGATGCTTTTCAACTCGAAAGGGTTTTGGATAGGGGTATCCACATTGTCCTTCAAGTGATAATCGCAAATCGTCTGCTCGAATATCGGATTACAGAGTTCAGTAAATGTTTTCATTTTAGCATACCTTTTAATCTATAAGGATTGCAAACATAACCAAAGTTTTCCGATTCGGCAATAAATACACCCTAAAATGGCTACCTTTGCACAGTTTTATACCAAAGACGAGGTGATGAAAGTTGTAGCAGACGATAAAATTCCTTACCTAAAGGGTGAGTTGGAGAGACTGGCGGACGAGGTGGTGTACGCTGACGGAAAAGAGATTTCCTCCACAATGGTGAGAGATGCCGACGCACTGATTATCCGTACCCGTACGCATGCCAACCGGCAGTTGCTGGAAGGAAGCAGCGTGAAATTCATCGCGACGGCAACCATCGGATTCGACCATATCGACACGGACTATTGCAAGGAAGCCGGCATCGTGTGGCGAAACGCTCCGGGGTGTAACGCCGCTTCGGTAGACCAATACGTGCATTCGGCATTGCTGCTCCTGCAAAGAGACCGCGGCCTGGCTCTGAAAGGGAGTTGTCTGGGAGTGGTCGGCGTAGGCCATGTAGGCAGTTTGGTGGCAGAGACCGCCCGCGGGCTCGGAATGGACGTGCTGCTGTGCGACCCGCCACGAGCCGATGAGGGAGCGGCAGGGTTCGTTTCGCTACAGGAATTGAGCCAACATTGCGACATCATCACGTTCCACACGCCGCTCACCCAAGCAGGACTCTACCCTACTTGGCATCTGGCGGACGAAGCGTTTTTCCGAACGCTGAAGCATCCTGTATACCTCATCAACACGTCACGCGGCGAGGTGGTAGACAACAACGCCTTGTTGCAAGCCCTGCGGGACGGGCGTGTGAAAGACGCGGTTGTCGACGTGTGGGAGGACGAACCGACTATCAACCGACAGTTATTGGAGAGCGTATTCATAGGAACTCCGCACGTGGCGGGCTATTCAGCGGACGGCAAGGCAAACGCCACAAGGACGGCTCTGGATGAGTTCTGCAAGTTCTTCAAGCTGAAAGGCGACTACAACATCTGTCCACCCACTCCGGTTCGGGAGGTTTTGGAAGTGCACACCACGGAAGAGGCGCAACTGCTTAGTTACAATCCCTTAGAGGACAGCGAACGGTTGAAAGCTCACCCGGAACAGTTCGAGTATCTGCGGGGACACTATCCATTGCGTCGCGAGCTGCTGGCCTACACGGTGAAGACGATAAGCAAGGAGGATTGAAAAGAGATTCCCTGCCATTGGTTCCTTTTCGGAAACCAATGGCAGGGAATATTCGATTTACCTGTCACGGGGCAGACCCGCCAAGGGCAGGACTCAGTCGACGAACTTCACCTTGGAGAGGTCGCGCGGTTTAGCCGCCGGCGTTTCGTCGGGATAGCCGAAGCCGATGCAATAGAGCAATTCATAGCCTTCGCTGAAGCCCAACTTCGCCAGGTATTCCTTGGCCTCCGGATTGGTCTTGAGGAAACGAACCGGGCCGCCCAGACAGACGGAACCGATTCCCATGCTCCATGCGGAGAGAATCATGTTCTCGCCCATCAGTCCGCAATCGATAGGCGACATGTCGTATTTGGGGTCGTTGGCGATGAACACTACCGTAGGAGCGTTGCGGAACATGTTGACGAACGTGGAATCCTCGGCCATCTTCGGGTTCTCCTTCTTGAATATGTCGGTAAGCCCGTTGATAAATTCCGGATTATCGACCACACGCACTTCCCAAGACTGGCGGTTCATGCCGTTAGGCGCATTGACACCACAGGTGGTAATCGCCTCCATCTTCTCGCGTTCAACAGGTTGAGGTTTGTACTTGCGCACGCTACGGCGCGTAAGGATGGTTTCCGTCACAACGGCACTGTCTGACCGTACGTCGGTTTGCGTACGAGCCTCCTTCTTGCTACAAGGTGTGCATCCAAACAGAGCCACCAGACAAATAGATGTAATAACTGATTTCATTGTATGCTTGTTTTATATTGGTTTTCAGTCTCCAAATGTACACAATTATCGTGATTCGCCAAGCGAATGAGGCCAACTTCACGAAAAGAATCGTTAAAATCTTCAGCGAAGTGACCTCGAGCACCCGTTAAACAGGCAGGTGTCCCTTCCTCAGCGAGTCTGAAAGATTTGTTTGAGGTAAGCCACATTGGTGCCGTAGTTCTTCTTCACGTTATGTACGTCGGAGGCATCGCGCGAACGCTCGACAACCAGCCAGCCGCTCCAACGCATCTTGTCCAGAATTTTCTTGACCTTTTTCATGTCAATGCGTTCGTTATCGGGCAAGGTGACACCGTCCGTGTCCGAGGCGTGTATCTGACAGATGCGCTTTGCGCCTAACGTCTTCAGCTCCTTATAGAGGTCACGGCCATTTTCCAACGCATTCTGGAACTTGAAATAAATCTTTATGCCTTCGGAGTCAATCTCCTTGAGCAACGCGACCTCCTCCTTGGCACTGAGAGAGGTTTCGATGCCGATTACGACACCTGCCTGCACAGCCAATTCACCTGCCTCATGGAGTCGTTTGACGATTTCGGGACGCAGTTCGGGATACTTCCGCAAGTCACAGGTGATGCCCAAAGGGAGAAAGGCCACCTTCACTTGCATAGCCTTCATGGTCTGGAGGCACTCTTTCACCAAATCGATGAAGTTGGCACGCTCAACAATCGACTGGGCATAGAAGCCGGACATGGCCATCGAGGCTATCTCCACATGATATTCTTTGGATTTTTCCAGGAAGAGTTGTTGGAAATGAGGGTCGAGCAGTTTGTTGTCAAAGGTTTCGCGTTTACCCAAACTACCCATATCCAGTTCCACACCGTCACAACCCAGTTCACTGGCCAACTGGAACGCACCTATCTTCTGACGTTTCAGAATCATCCAGTCGCAGACAGCGACCTTATAGGAATTGTCGGGAGTTTGTTTACGCGAAGCCGCAAACAGGGCATTGGCATCCGTCATTGCCATAAGGGCAATGAGCAACAGAAGAATTTGTTTTTTCATGATAAGAAATGTGTTATAAAATGAGTTTCTACCGCAAATATAACGCATTCTTCGGTAACAAGCGGACAGGGAGCATGTTTTTTTGTGAAGGAATGGAGTAAATGAAGGGTACGCCTTACGTGTGTCCACGCAAGTACTTACGTTGCCCGATGAAAGTACTTACGTTGGCTCATGTAAGTACTTACG
>CAVJRQ010000014.1:0-21695 GCA_963652075.1 Acutalibacteraceae bacterium | reverse complement strand
TGAAGCATCTTAGTAAAATAACACTATAAGTGTAAAGTAAATTCAGTCATAGTCAACGTAAGTACTTTCATCGGGCAACGTAAGTACTTTCATCGGGCAACGTAAGTACTTGCGTGAGCCAACGTAAGTACTTTCATCGGGCAACGTAAGTACTTGCGTGGAGACACGTATCTTCCCCGAACATTTTCGCCACCGGGTTTTCGGACTGACCCCGAATTTATGGGAGTTTTGAAGGAGAGTACGAAAGGAGGGAGTTCCGCGCACAAAACCGAGCCGGAACTCCCTCCTTTGAATATTTTCAGAAGACAACTGTCCTGTAACTTATTTCAGCTTTACGAAGTACTCTCCGTCAACCTCTGAAACTTCCAGTTTGTCTTCTCTCAACAGCCAACCCATACCAAGGAAGAAATCCTTGTCCACAATCTTTGCGGCCTTCTTGATTTGTTTCTGTGTCAAACCTTCCGTGCCGTTCAATGCAGTCCAAATCTGTCCTGCAATGACACCCGCTTTTTCCTTTAACATGTCAATTTCTATTTTAAATGAAACATATATCCGCACCCTTTATAATCAGAATGCGCTCTCTTGACGCTGCAAAGATACATATATATCAGACATTAACCCAAATAAAAGGCATTTTTGTTCAGATATTTCCGCTTTTGGCAGTAAAAAGGTTACGATTCCGTTTCGTTTTCCTCCGCATGGAGTTTCTCGTAGAAGTCCGCCCAGATCTCCGCGGCAGACCGCACAATCTTGGGACAAGGACGTTTCTTGTAGTATTCGGCCGTCCGTGGCTCCGGATTGGAGGTTACGGGCGTATCCTTTGCCAATCGGAGCAAGTCGGTGCAGCGAAGCGCTCCGTTGCGGAGCTTGAACTCCTCCGCCAGCTGCTGCACCATGGCGTAGTTGGCTGCTTTGCTCTCGCGGTCTTCCCCCTTCAAGGCACATTTCTCCAATCCAGCCAACAGGAAGATTCCGCAGGCCGTGCCACAGGTCTCGCGCATCCGTCCGATGCCTCCGCCGAAAGAGGCGGACATGTGGAGAGCCTGTTCCTCGGTGAATCCGTAGAGGTCGGCAAAAGCCGCCACAACGGACTGCGAGCAGTTGTATCCCTCCAGGAAAAGCTCCTCCGCCCTGTCTATTCGTCTATTCAGTTCGTTTCGGTCAATCATGTCCATATAAACTCGGGACTGTTTTCTTGCTACAAAAACAGTCCCGATTCCATTTTGTTTATCGTTAAGGAAAGATTTACTCTTCCTCGGGTTTCATATTGGTGTACACGGTCTGCACGTCGTCGAACTCTTCGAGACGCTCAACCATCTTGTCCAAAGTCTCCCGAGCCTCGGGAGTCACCTCTTTCAAGTCGTTGGGGATGTAGGTGAAGTCACCTCCCACCTCCTCGAATCCGCGTTCCTCAAGGTGTTTCTGAATCTGGGCATAGCTTTTCGGGTCGCCGTAGATGGTGATGACACCCTGTTCATCATCCTCGTCGAACTCATCGTCCACGCCGAAGTCGATAAGGTCGAGAATCAGTTCCTCCATGTCGACATCCTCTTTCTTCTTGAAAGAGAAGACGCACTTATGGTCGAACAGGTAGGCCAACGAGCCCATTGTTCCCAGTGTGCCTGAGAATTTGTTGAAGACGGAACGCACGTCGGCAACCGTACGTGTAGGGTTGTCTGTCAGCGTATCCACGAATACGGCGATACCGTGAGGGCCATATCCTTCGTATGTCATGCTCTTGTAGTCGCTCTGGTCTTTACCCATCGCGTTCTTGATAGCTCTTTCGATGTTGTCTTTAGGCATGTTTTCACGCTTGCAAGTAGCGATGACCGAACGCAGGGTCGGGTTATTCTCGGGCTCCGGTCCGCCAGCCTTTACCGCAATTGCAATCTGCTTGCCAAGCCGTGTGAAAGTCTTGGCCATGTGTCCCCATCTTTTTAGCTTAGTCGCTTTTCTGTATTCAAACGCTCTTCCCATTGGATTTAATTTTTTATTGTTGTATTAGTTATAATTATCTGAGTTTGGCCTGTAATTTATCTTGCAGGTTATTGATAAGTTTCTGCATAACCTTGTCGATTTGCTTGTCATTGAGGGTTTGGCTTTCGTCCTGCAGGAGGAAACTGACAGCGTAGCTCTTCTTGCCCGCCTCCAAGTTTTTGCCTTCGTAGACATCGAAGAGTTCCACCTCCTTCAACAGCTTCTTGTCGGTGTCATAAGCTATCTTCTCGATGTCGGCAAACTTCACGGCCTTGTCCACCAACAGGGCCAAGTCACGGCGCACGGCGGGGAACTTGGTCAGCTCCTTGTAGCCCACCTTGACGGACTTCACGGCCTTCATCACCTGATTCCAGTTGAGGTCGGCGTAGTAGACTTCGTTGTCGATGTCGAATGCCTTCTGAATCTTCTTCGAGACGATGCCAACGGTTGCCAACAACTTGCCGCCTTTGGTGTAGTAGCCGATGGCTGCGGAGTAGACATTGTTTTCCACGCTAACCACGTCCATTGTCTTGACGCTAAGTCCCAAGCGCAGGAAGATATTCTCCACGTAGGCTTTCAGCTCGTAGACCGAAGAGGCTTCGTCGGCGTGCGCCCAAGAGTTCGCTACCCGGTTGCCGGTTACCCACAGACCCACATGCGAATCTTCCTTGTAGGCCGCCAGCGTACGATCGGGGTCTTTGGCCTCCGCATGATAGGCGTAGCAGTTACCGCATTCGAAGAAGCGTAGGTCAGCGTTCTTGCGGTTGGCGTTGTGGGCAATGCTCTCCAGTCCGCCGAAAAGCAGTGTCTGACGCAAACAGTTGAGGTCGGCGCTCAGCGGGTTCATCAGCATGACGAGGTTCTTGGCAGGATAGACATCCAACCCGTCGTAGTAAGCCGCCCGTGTGAGCGAGTTGTTCAGTATCTCATTGAAACCCTGTCCTGCCAACTGCTCCCCGATGAGGTTCTGCAGTTTCTGCCACTTGTCAACATCCCCCTTGGTAGTGAGGCTCGACTTCAGGGTATCGGGAATCTCTACATTATTGTACCCGTAGACACGGAGCACGTCTTCCACCACGTCGCAGGGACGTTGTACGTCCACACGGTATGGAGGCACCATCAGGGAAAGACCTTCCGCATCCTCTTTCACCACCTTCATCTCCAGGCTCTGCACGATACGCTTGATGGTGACGGGCGGAATCTCCTTGCCTGTCAGGGAGTGTACATAATCGTATTTCAGTTCCACGGGGAAGTCTTCTATCGGGTTGGGATAAAGGTCTTTAATGTCCATCGAGATGGTTCCGCCAGCCAGCTCCTTCACCAACATGGCTGCACGCTTCAGACAGTAGATAACGCCGTTGGGGTCGATGCCGCGTTCGTAGCGGAACGAGGCATCGGTATTGAGACCGTGGCGACGGGCGGCCTTGCGAATCCATGTCGGGTGGAAGTAGGCACTCTCCAGGAAGACATTCTTGGTCTCCATGGTCGTTCCGGAATCCAGTCCGCCAAACACGCCACCGATACACATGGGTTCTTCGGCGTTGCAAATCATCAGGTCACGCTCGTCCAGCTTGCGTTCCACACCGTCCAGCGTAACGAACGGAGTGCCTGTGGGCATGGTCTTCACGATGATGCGTCCGCCCTTTATCTTGTCCGCGTCGAAGCAGTGGAGCGGCTGCCCGTAGGCATGGAGGATATAGTTGGTGATGTCCACGATATTGTTGATTGGGCGAAGACCGATGGTGCGCAACTTATCCTGCAGCCATGCGGGGCTCTCCTTCACCGTCACACCCTTCACCGTCACGCCGGCGTAGCGCGGACAAGCCTCGGTATTGGCCACCTCCACGTTGATGTCGAGGTCGTTGTTGTCCACCTTGAAGTCGTCTACCGACGGGCGATGGATGGAGGTCTGCTTGCCATTCTGCACGAGGTAGGCATAGAGGTCGCGTGCCACGCCGTAGTGTGAGCAGGCATCAGCGCGGTTCGGCGTGATGTCCACCTCGATGACGTAGTCGCTCTTGATGTTATAGTAATCTTTGGCCAATGTGCCGGGTACGGCGGTGTCGGGAAGTACGATGATGCCGGCATGGTCCGTGCCGATGCCTATCTCGTCCTCAGCGCAAATCATTCCGTTGGACTCCACGCCGCGGAGTTTCGATTTCTTTATCGTGAAGCACTCGTCACCGTCATACAGTTTGGTACCCAGGGTAGCTACCACAACCTTCTGTCCGGCCGCCACGTTGGGAGCTCCGCAAACTATCTGCACAGGTTCGCCACTGCCCAGGTCGACCGTTGTCACATGCATGTGGTCGGAGTTGGGATGCGGCACGCAGGTCAGCACCTGGCCGATAACCAGCCCTTCGAGACCGCCTTTGATGGTCTGCACTTCTTCTACCGAGTCCACTTCCAAGCCTATGGAAGTGAGTGCGGCTGCCACTTCGTCAGCGGTCAAATCGAATTGCACATACTCCTTGAGCCAATTGTAAGAGATATTCATATCTGACTATGTTTTATGTAATTTCCAAAAAATGATGCGCAAAGTTACTAAGTTTTTTGTCTCTGTAGTAACATCACGCATATTTTTTAGAGTCGGGAGACCGCAAGCGTCCCGACAACAAGTTTTTTCAGCAAGCGTAAACGGCTATTCGTTCGTTTAGAACGGCGGAGCGTCGTTCGACCCGGACAGGAACTCCGGCGGGATGTCTCCCGAAGGCGGAATGGGTTCGGGAGCTACGGAATCCGCATTCATGCGCGACGACATCTGCACGCCCTCACTGGGGAAAGACGAGAGCGTGTCGTCGTCCAGGTTTTGGAAGCGCACATACTCGCCTTTGAAGCGAAGGTTGACAATACCCGTTCCACCGTTACGGTGCTTGGCAAGGATGATTTCCGCCAGACCGTGCGTGTCCTGATTATCCTCGTTCTGATAAATCTTATAGTACTCCGGGCGATGGATGAAGCAGACCATGTCGGCATCCTGCTCGATGGAACCGGATTCGCGCAAGTCGCTCAGTTGCGGACGCTTGCCCTGGTTGCCTTCACGGTTCTCCACGCTACGGTTCAGCTGGCTCAAGGCGATAATGGGGATGTTCAGTTCCTTGGCCAGTCCCTTGAGCGACTTGGAGATGGTGGCCACCTCCTCCTGTCTGTTGCCGAAGGACATTCCGCTGGCGTTCATCAACTGCAGGTAGTCGATGATAATGATCTTCACGCCATGTTCGCGCACCAGTCGGCGTGCCTTGGTCCGCAGCTCGAAGACGGAGAGCGACGGGGTGTCGTCAACATAGAGCGGCGCGTCATAAAGGCTCTTTATCTTATAGTCCAGCTGTCCCCACTCGTAGTCCGCCAGCTGTCCGCTTCGGATTTTCTCACTGGGAATCTCGCAGACGTTCGAGATTAGACGGTTCACCAACTGCACGTTGCTCATTTCCAGAGAGAACACAGCCACAGGGAACTGATAGTCCACCGCCATGTTTTTGGCCATGGAGAGTACGAAGGCTGTCTTTCCCATAGCCGGACGGGCGGCGATGATTACCAAATCGGAATTTTGCCAACCGGCAGTCTTCTTGTCCAGTTCATGGAATCCGCTGGCTAATCCGCTCAGTCCATCGGTACGTGCAGCGGCTTTCTGCAACAGGTCGTAGGCATCCTTGATGACGGGGTTTATCTGTGTGTAGTCTTTCTTCAGGTTCTGTTGCGAGATTTCAAAGAGTCTGCCTTCGGCCTCCTGCATGAGGTCGGCCACGTCCGTACTCTCGTCGAACGCCATAGTCTGAATCTGGCTGGTGTAGGTGATGAGTTGCCGGGCGAGGTATTTCTGTGCGATGATACGCGCGTGGTATTCGATGTGGGCAGAGGAGAGAACGCTGCCGCTCAACTGCGAGATGTAGAACGGGCCGCCCACCTCTTCCAGTTCATTGGTCTTCTTCAGCTGTTCGGTAACGGTTAGTATGTCAATGGGCTCTTGCCGCATGGCCAGGGTGCTGATGGCCTTGTAAATCAACTGGTGCCGGTGCTCGTAGAATGTCTCCGGACGCAATATCTCACTCACCAGCGAGTAGGCGTCGCCTTCAATCATCAGTGCTCCAAGCACCACCTTTTCCAACTCCGTGGCTTGGGGCTGCACGTGTTCCATGTCACCCACCACCGTGGGTTCCTGTCGTCTGCGGGCCTGTCGTTTTCTTGTTTCGTCTGCCATAACTTTTCACTTTGTTTTCTTGGGAGGAGCAAAGGTAATGCAAAATCCGGTTGCTCCGGCTTCTTGTTTACAAATAACTTATGCACACCTGTGCGTGAAGTTTTCAACAAGCCACGGAGCCCGTGGTATCAGCCGGGTTGTGCGCATGCGGGTTGTGCTTGCCCTTTGCGAAGGCGATACTCAGCAGAGCCACCACGGCGAGTAACATAGGATAGTACAGATAGGGAACAATACTCACTGGACTGATAGCCGCCAACCCTCCGGCCATCAAGAGCTGAGCACCATAAGGGATAACGCCCTGCACTACACACGAGAAGATATCGAGCAGACTGGCACTCCGTCGCGGGTCGACATGAAAGCGCTTCGAGATGTCATTGGCGATGCTCCCTACCGACAGGATGGCCACGGTATTGTTCGCCGTACAAAGGTTGGTGAACGAAACCAGACCCGAGATGCACAGTTCCGCTCCTCGCCGTGAATGCACACGCCGTGTGACGCTCCTGACGATATAGGTCACGCCGCCCGCTTTGCGAACCACCGCCAACAGTCCGCCTGCCATCATGGAGATGAGAATCAGTTCTCCCATACCGATGATGCCATCGGAGAGGCTACTTATCCATTCCGCCACGGACAACGCGCCATCCGCTATGCCGACGACACCGGTCAACACCACGCCAATGCCGAGCGACAACAATACATTCATACCCATCAAGGCCGTCACCAGTACCACCATGTAGGGCAACACACGCCACAGATGTACCGACGACAGACTTACGCTAACCCCCTCCGCGAAATTGTTCATGCCCATTGCCACATAGAGGGCAAAGCAAACGATTGCCGCAGGAAGTACTATGCGGAAATTGGTACGGAACTTATCGCGCATAGAGCATCCTTGCGTACGAGTGGCCGCCACCGTGGTGTCCGAGATAAAGGAGAGGTTGTCGCCAAAGAACGCACCGCCTACGATAGCCGCTACCATCAAGGGCGTTTCACCGCCCGTACGCACGCTCATCTCTGCCGCCACGGGAACAAGAGCCACGATGGTACCGACCGAAGTACCCACACAGATGGATACGATGCACGAAGAGAGGAAGAGCCCGGCCAAAAGCAAGTTCTCGGGCAACAACGCCATGGTCAGGTCCACCGTGGCACTCACGGCTCCCATCGCCTGGGCCGACTTGGCGAAAGCACCGGCCAGTACGAATATCCACACCATCAGGAGGAGGTTCTTGTCACCTGCCCCTTGAGAGAAACAGCCGACCCGTTCATCCACCGGATAGCCTCTGAGTGTAAAGAGCGAAGCGATGCTCACCACCAAGAACACCACGCACATGGGTACCTTGGAGAAGTCTCCCATCAACACACCCATCAAGACCATCATCACCACCAACAACGCCAAAGGCATCAACGCCAACCATCCGCGACGGCGAGGCCGGCCTCCACGCAAGCCAAGGTTCTTTCCTTGGCTTTTATTTTCTTTTGCCATATCTTTTCCGCTTTATCCACTTTATCTACAAAAGTTGAATCACCATCGCAAAAGTATCAATTCACGTTGAGAGGGACAAACTTTTCACTTGATATTTCAAATTCAAGCCACGGCTCATTCATTCAGGAAGGCTTGTCTATCTTCAATGCTTACACCTCTCTACGAAACGAGACCCGTGTGTTTTTTAACGAGGTATAGTCTTGTAGTTTTCCAATGTCCCATTAGTTTCCATTTCGACATAAGTCCACGGGGGGAACAGAATGGTTTGCCTACGAAGCCATTTAGCGGAGCAGTCCGAAAACCCGGTGGAAATTTCAGTAAGGCTCAATTTAGAGTGTCTGCTGTTTCAGTTAACGAAGAGAAAAAGTGCATAGGAAATCAGGAAGAGTTGCCGTACGACATGAGGAGTAGTTAATGTAACTTCGTTTTTTCAGGAACGATTTGCCCGGATAACGCAAGCGGTTGCACCTGCCAACGTAAGTACTTTCATCGGGCAACGTAAGTACTTACGTGAGCCATCGTAAGTACTTACGTGGACACACGTAAGGTGTATCTCCCCGAACGAACGGATTTTGACTCCATAGACCGTTGTTTTTTCAACAGTTGGTTAATGGTCGGTCAACGGTTGGTCAACCGAATAATCGCCACCAGGTTTCCGGACTGACCCAAATTACAACTTTGCCTTGCCGTCAGCACTACGCAACCATTATTGAAAAGGGCCGCCCCAAAAGGAGCGACCCTTGCTATATCATTAAACGGAGTTCTAATGATTAGGCGTTCTTTGCCTTCGCTACGATAGCCTTGAAAGCCTCGGGGTGGTTCATAGCCAAATCGGCCAACACCTTGCGGTTGATTTCGATACCTACCTTGTGGAGGTCACCCATCAATTTAGAATAAGATGTTCCTTCCAGACGAGCGGCAGCGTTGATACGTTGAATCCACAAAGCGCGGAACAAACGTTTCTTGTTTTTACGGTCACGGTATGCATAAGTCAAACCTTTCTCCCATGTGTTTTTGGCTACAGTCCAAACGTTCTTTCTTGCACCAAAATAACCTCTGGTAAGACCTAAAATTTTCTTTCTCTTTGCTCTTGAAGCAACATGATTTACTGATCTTGGCATAGTTTTAATTGTTTTTTGAATGTTAGCGCCACCTGTCAAACAGCGGTCTTAGAGCTAATCACCCGGTTAATACTTAAATAATAACGCTTATCTGTTTAGATTACTTCATCGCTAAAAGCTCTCTTACCTGGCTCAAGTTCGCACTGTCAACCAAGCCTGCGTGTACGAGGTTTCTCTTTTGCTTCTTAGTCTTCTTCGTCAGAATGTGACTGTGATAAGCATGTTTTCTTTTGATCTTTCCTGATCCGGTAAGAACGAATCTTTTTTTAGAACCGGAGTTAGTTTTAATCTTTGGCATCTTATAAAGTTTTAAATTATTAATAATGTGGCAACGTACTATACCGAGGACGTTACGCACTTTCTTATCCTTATTTTTCGTCTTCCGCTTCCGGCTCTTTCCGCTCAGCCTCCGCTCCCGGCTTTGCTGCCGTCGGTTGCGCTGCCGGTTTCACGGCTTTTCCGCCCACCTTCTTCGGCGTAAGGAAGATGGTCATCCTCTTGCCTTCGAGCAACGGCATCTGCTCCACCTTCGCGTACTCCTCCAGGTCGTTGGCAAACCGAAGCAACAACACTTCGCCTTGTTCCTTGAACAGGATGGAACGACCCTTGAAAAAGACGTAAGCCTTCACTTTGTCGCCGTCCTGCAAGAAGCCGATGGCGTGTTTCAGCTTGAAGTTGTAGTCGTGGTCATCGGTCTGAGGCCCGAAACGGATCTCCTTCACGTTCATCTTCACCTGCTTCGCCTTCTGCTCCTTCTGACGCTTCTTCAACTGATAGAGAAACTTGGAATAATCGATTAACCGACAAACAGGTGGAACGGCATTGGGTGAAATCTCAACTAAATCACATTCATGTTCCTCAGCCAAGCGCAAGGCTTGAGCTATCGGATATACGGCGGATTCAATATCATCGCCCACGATACGGACTTCTTTGGCACGAATCTGTTCATTGATTCTATGTTGCCCTTTTAAATTGTCATTCTTCATTAATAAGTTGTTGTTCCAAACTGTTTTTATAATCAATAATCCTTTCTTTTTTATCTGTTTCTTCTTAGCGTCAGCGGAGGCTGCCACAGGCGGCACTTCCACAAACGGCTGCAAAGTTAGAACTTATTTATCATATTCTGAACTTCCTCATTCAAAATTTTAGCGAATTCCTCAAATTTCATGCTGCCCTTGTCACCCTCGCCCTGCTTACGTACGGAGACCTCTCCGTTCTTGGCTTCTTTCTCGCCAACGATAAGCATGTAAGGAATGCGCTTCATCTCGTTATCGCGAATCTTGCGGCCAATCTTCTCGTTGCGGTCATCCACGATGGCACGAACGTCGTTCAGATCGAGGTATTCACGCACCTTGTTGGCGTAGTCGTTGAACTTCTCCGAGATAGGCAGAATGGCAACCTGGTCGGGGGTCAGCCACAACGGGAACTTACCTCCCGTATGCTCTATCAGCACGGCAACGAAACGTTCCATGGAGCCGAAAGGCGCACGGTGAATCATCACCGGACGGTGCTTCTGGTTGTCCGAGCCCATGTATTCCAGCTGGAAGCGTTCGGGCAGGTTGTAGTCCACCTGAATGGTTCCCAACTGCCAACGGCGACCGATGGCGTCTTTCACCATGAAGTCGAGCTTCGGTCCGTAGAATGCGGCCTCACCATATTCCACACGCGCCTTCAAGCCTTTCTCTTCGCAAGCCTCCACGATGGCGCGCTCGGCCTTCTCCCACACCTCGTCGCTACCGACGTACTTCTCGTGGTCGTTGGGGTCGCGCAGTGAAATCTGCGCTTCATAGTTATCGAAATCGAGAGCCTTGAAGATAATCTGGATGATTTCCATCACCTTCAGGAACTCCTCCTTCACCTGGTCGGGACGGCAGTAGATGTGTGCGTCGTCCTGCGTGAAGCTACGTACACGGGTCAGTCCGTGGAGCTCACCGCTCTGTTCGTAACGGTATACGGTACCGAACTCCGCCAAACGCAACGGAAGGTCTTTGTATGAACGGGGCGAGTTCCTGTATATCATGCAGTGGTGAGGGCAATTCATAGGTTTCAGCAAGTAGACCTCACCCTCTTCCGGTGTGGTGACAGGCTGGAAACTGTCCTTGCCGTAGTGATCCCAGTGGCCTGAGGTAACGTAGAGCTGTTTGTTACCGATGTGGGGGGTCATCACCTGCAAATAGCCAAAACGTTTCTGGATTTTCTTGAGGACATCTTCCAGACGGAGGCGAAGAGCCGTACCCTTCGGCAGCCAGATTGGCAATCCCTTGCCCACCATATCGGAGAACATGAAGAGTTCCATCTCCTTGCCGATTTTACGGTGGTCACGCTTCTTGGCCTCCTCCAGCATCACGAGGTACTCGTCGAGCATCTTCTTTTTGGGGAAGGTGATTCCGTAGATACGGGTCAGCTGTTTGCGGTCTTCCCGACCTCTCCAGTAGGCACCTGCCACGGACGTAAGTTTGATGGCTTTGATGGGTGCCGTAGAGAGCAAGTGCGGTCCGCGGCAGAGGTCGGTGAACGCGCCTTGCGTATAAGTGGTGATGTGACCGTCTTCCAACTCGGAAATCAGCTCACATTTATAAGTCTCTCCTCTGTCGCCAAACATCTTCAGCGCGTCTTGTTTGCTGATGTCCTTGCGAACGAGTTCCTCCTTCTTGGCTGCCAGTTCCGCCATTTTGGCTTCGATGGCAGGCAGATCGGATTCCTTGATTACGGCCTCGCCCGGATCCACGTCGTAATAGAAACCGTTCTCAATAGCCGGACCGATACCGAACTGAATGCCGGGATAAAGTTCCTGCAGAGCCTCCGCCAACAAGTGTGCGCTGGTGTGCCAGAAGGCGTGCTTGCCTTGCTCGTCGTCCCACTTGTAAAGCACAAACTCAGCGTCGCTGTCGATAGGGCGCGCCAAGTCGTATGTCTCACCGTTTACACCACAGGCAAGTACCTCTTGCGCCAAGCGTGAACTGATGCTTTCTGCTATCTGCAGACCAGTAACTCCGTCGTTGTATTCGCGCACGGAGCCGTCAGGAAATGTAATTTTTATCATAATAATTGAGGTTTCTTATTCTGAACGGCAAAAGTAGTGAAATCTTTTATTGCTCAGATGCTTTTGGTATAAAATTTTATTGTTCCTCCACCACGGAATATCTTTTGATGATGTTGTAGGCGGAGAATATACCCAATTCACCCGCTTTACTCAGGTTTGCCACGCCCTCTTTGCTGTTGCCGAGATAGATGAGCGTGAGTCCGCGGTTGTAATAGGCTTCGGCGAAGTTGGGATTGAGCGAGATGGCTTTGTCGTAGTCGACGATAGCCGCCCGGTAGTCCTTGAGCACCGAGCGGATGTTGCCGCGGTTGTAGTAGGCAAAGGCGAAGTCCGGTGCCAGCTCGATGACTTTGTCCAGGTCGTCCTTCACCAGTTCATAGTCCACGGACTTCACTTCGGGTGTCAGCGGCAAGACCGAACCGGCGGCCTCATTGAGGCGCGCCTCGTTCTTTTTGTACTCCAACTGTTTGTAGCGCACCACTGCCCTGTTGAAGTATGCTGGGAAGAAGGTGTCGTCCAACAGGATTGCCTGCGTGAAGTCATCAATGGCGCTGGAGAAGTCCTGCGTAAGGTAGAAGTCCATGCCTCGGAGGAAACGCAGCACGGGATTCTGCGGTTCACGGGTGATGTCCAGCGTATAATCGTTGACGGAGCCGAAATGCTCGTCCGCCTGTTTCTTGGTCAACGCCGCCTCTTGGTTGATAATGAGCAAGCGGTGACGCAAGAGCGGGTTGTGGTTCAAATCATCCACCGCACGATAGTAGTTAATGGTGCGTTTCACACCGTTGTCTTTCTCGTAGTAAGAGAGTACGTAGAGGGGTTGCAGTTCCACCTTCACGTTCTTGTCCTGCACCTTGCCCCGGTATTCGCTCTTGTAGCGCTGTTCGTCCGTATCGTTGTCGGCAACGACAATCTTGCGGTAGTTGTTCATGTTCTTGTCGGACTTCTTACGGGTCTTTTCGGCATTGGATTGAGGGTTCTTCTTCACCCCGTTCTGTCGGTCCATGTCGGCTTTCAGCAGGACAAACTCGTCAGCGTTGGCTCCTTTCACGTCGCCCATTTTACGGCGTACCTCAGCACGATAATGGTAGCCGGTAAGGAAGTTCGGGTATTCGTTGATGACGGTGGTAAAGTCTTTCGCGGCGTTTGGATAGTCACCGGTCTGGCTCAACAACAACCCGCGGTTGAAAATGGCCATCATGTTGTCAGGTTCCATGTCGATGACAAAGTTGAAGTCCTCGATGGCACGGTTGTCATCGCCCACCTGCGCCCGTAGCAGTCCCCGGTTATAGTGTCCCAGAAAGTTGGAAGGCTCCACGGAGAGAGCCAGGTCGTAGTCGCTCATCGCGCCACGCAGGTTATTCTGGTGGTAGCGGGCCAAGGCTCGGTTGATGTAGTTGTTGGCGTTCTTCGAGGTGAGGTGGATGGCTTTGTTGAGGTTCTCCTCCGCCTCTTTGTAGTTCGACTTCATCAGGTTGAGTATGGCTTGCGAAGACCATGCCTCGCCGTCGTACGGGTCGATGCGAAGAGCCTCCGCCACACTCTGTTCGGCGCGCAGCGTGTCCTTCTGCCTCAGAGAGACATCGGCACTCATCAGGAAAGCCGTAGCGTGGCGCGGTGCCAACCGCTTCAGTGTGTCGAGGTCGGCCTGTGCGCCCTCGTAGTCTTCCTGTTGCATGCGGCAGAGAGCCAGATTGTGCCACAGGTTCTTGTTCTCCGGGTCATATTGCAACGCCTTCTCGTAGTCAGCTATGGCACCCTCATATTTGTGCAGACGGATGCGGGCAATGCCTCGCACTTGGTAACAGTCCACCACAAAGGGATTGCGTTGGATGGCTTCGGAACAGTCCTGCTCAGCACCCAGGTAATCGTCGAGATTGAGTTTCGCCACCCCCCGAAAGAAGTAGGGCTCGTAGAGGTAAGGCTTGGCTCCGATGACCTGGTTGAAGTATTGTATGGACAACACGTAGTCTTCAAAGTAGAGTGCGTTACGTCCAATGGTCATCACCCTGTCCGTATTGATTTGCGCCGTCACCAACAGCGGCAGCGTTACCAAGAAGCTGAAGAAGAATCTACGCGTCGTCATCGTCCTGTCCGGTTTTTATCGTCCTGCCGATTTCACTTTATAGGAGCAATGTACCTTTCCCTTGAGCATATTGCCAAGTTTGCCCTTTATCATCTGTTTGCGCAGCGATGAAAGGTGGTCTATGAACATCATTCCCTGCAAGTGGTCAAACTCATGTTGCATGCAGCGTGCCAAGTAGCCTTCGACCCACTCGTCGTGTTCCTGCATCTCTTCGTCGAGGTATTTCACATGCACGCGGTTCTTTCGCTTCACGGTCTCGTGAATGCCGGGCAGACTGAGGCACCCCTCTTCCATCGACACGTCCTCGCCATCGGTTTCCAGCACGTGGGGGTTAATGAACGCGTGACGATAGCCCTTCAGTTCGGGATAGTCATCGGAGAGCACGTCGAGGTCGATAACCACCACGCGGATGGGCAGTCCCACCTGCGGAGCCGCCAGTCCCACACCATCGGCATGGTCCATCGTCTCGAACATGTTTTGTATCAACTCCTTCAGCCCCGGATAATCGGGTGTGATGTCTTCCGCCTCTTTTCGGAGAACAGGTTGACCGTAAGTATAAATAGGTAAAATCATATCTTTTCTTTTGTCTGGATTTACAAGTTTCTTTTCGATTCCATGTAGCTCTGCAAGATGATGGTGGCACTAATCTCGTCCACCAACGCTTTGTTTTGCCGGTCTTTCTTCTTCAGTCCGCCGTCAAGCATCGCCTGATGGGCGAGCACGGAGGTGAACCGTTCGTCGAAGTATTCTATCGGCAGGTCGGGATAGGCTTTCTGAAGCCGCTTGACAAACGGCTCGATGTTACGCATATTCTCCGAATAAGTGTTGTCCATCCGTTTGGGTAGGCCGATGACGATGCGCTCCACCGGTTCCCTTTGCAGATAGGAAGCGATGAAGCCGAACAGTTCGTGCGTGGGCACCGTAGTCAGGCCGTTGGCTATCAGTTGCAGCACATCTGTCACCGCTACACCGGAACGTTTCCGCCCATAATCGATTGATAAGATTCTACCCATGCGTGGCACTTGTTATGCGGTCGGCAAAGAAACTAAAAAGGAGACCTCTTTGGCTTCCACAGGAGGAAGCCAAAGGAATCTCCTCTTACCGTATACGTTTGTCTGTCAATGTCAGAATTCTAAATCAATAAACGCGATAGAGCAACCAAGAACCTTGGAAGTCCGAGCGTGAAGGATATTTGGCTTTGAAAGCATCCCTTGCCTCGGCAGCCTGTGCACGGTCATCGTAAGTAGCGACAACCACGCGGTACATCTGACGTTCGGAGTTGTAGACAATTTGTGCGGAGTAACCTTCTCTGTCCAGAAACTCTTTCAGGTTCTCGGCATTGGCTTTCACACCGAAGCTACCGCAAACCACACTGAAGTTTTTGAGTCCATCACCGCTAATCATAGATACCTTCTCCTCGCGAACCGTAGCGTTGGAAGTCGTAGTCGGTTTCGATTGGGTGGCTACCGTAGTGGTCGTTGTGACAGGGGTTACTTCTACGGTTTGGTTACTATTGGTCTCAGCCAACTCTTGCTGCTTGGCTTTCTCATAGGCTTTCTTATAAGCGCTCTCACTTGATTTACATGAGGTAACCATCAGTGCCAAGCACAAACCTGAAGCTAAAATCAAATACTTTTTCATTGCTATTCTGTTTTTAATTTGTTGTCTTTTTACCTTATTCCACACCAATCCGCGGACATCACGTACCACCCGATTCGTGTCACTTTACAATAGGTAAGGCAAAAGTAGTACTTATTTCTATATAGTAAATCCGAAAAAGAACAAAAAAACATTAATCCACCCAAATTCCGCCTCTATTCGGCCTGTGCAGTCAATGGATGGAAGAGTTGCACCACCACGGCATCGACGTAGTCGTCTGCCCGGCGTACCCATTGCCGCAAACGGGCACTCTCACGGAAACCGCACCCAGAGAAGAGACGCAGGCTATCGTCATTGTCGCACGGAATAAAGGCATAGAGTTGGTGCAGATGCAGAAAGCGGAAGCTATAATCCGTCAACAGGGTCAACGCTTCGTGCGCAAGGCCTTGTCCTCGATGACTCCGCAGTAGGGCGATGCCCACTTCAGCCCGGTTATGCAACGGCTCAAAGTTCATCAGGTCTATCACTCCGACGGCCTTCTCCGTCTCACGCTCAACAATGACGAGCCGCAGTTGCCGCTCGGCGTAAATGTCGCTTTGGGTGCGGGCGATATACCGTTTGAGAAAGTAACGCGAATAGGGAGCGTTGGTGTTGCTCACTTGCCATAGCTCGGGCGAGTTCTCTATTCCGTAGAGCAGGTCAAGATCCGTCGGCTCCATGGCGCGCAACAGGACTCGGTCATTGTATGTATAAGCGTTACTCATCGCCGTCTGTCAAATCGAGTTCTTGCATCAGTCGCTTCTCGCCGGGCCAACAGAAGAAAGAGGCCGTCAGTGCCATCAAGGCGCAGAGCCCGCCAACGTTGTTCATAGTCAGATAGTAGGCGACAATTCCCCCGAAGGCAACCAGCGCCAACAGTCCCAAGCGCACACGGCTCCAGGTTCGATAGGCTTTCAGGGCTTCCGCCAAGGCGTACTGGCGGATACGTTTCACCAAAGCGATGCGGAACAGGTTGAGAGAAAGCGGAATGAGGGCTATCGTCAGCAGCACGATGAGCGTCCCGACGATGTAGTCCATGCGCTGGTCGTCGGCCAACTGGCCGTACGGCAAGAGTTCCACTTCAAAGCTAATTACCAAAGCGAAGGAGATTATCCACAACAGTGCGTATTCCACACCGAGTTGTTTGGCTATTCGTCTTGCTTCTTCCATTGTCCGTTCGTTCAGTTTACCCCGGTAAAGGGAGTGCGGTTAATGATAGACCGACCCAACGTCACCTCATCGGTGTACTCCAGTTCGTCACCGATGGCGATGCCTCGGGCGATGACACTGAGTTTCACGTCATAGGGAGCCAGTTTGCGTGAGATGAAAAAGTTGGTCGTGTCGCCTTCCATGGTAGGGCTGAGGGCGAAAATCACCTCCCGGACATCACCCTGTTTCACGCGTTCCACCAGACTTTCTATCTCCAAGTCACCCGGTCCGATGCCGTCCATGGGCGAGATGATGCCACCCAACACATGATAGAGTCCGCGGTATTGTTGGGTGTTCTCGATGGCCATCACGTCCTGGATGTTTTCCACCACACAAACCATCGAAGCGTCGCGCTGCGGATTGGCACAGATAGTGCAGAGATCCGTATCGGAAAGGTTGTGACACTTGCGGCAGTACTTCACCTCCTGTTTCAGGGTGATAACGGCGTTGCCGAATGTCTCCACGGTTGCCGTGTCTTGCCGAAGCAGGTGCAGGACGAGCCGCATGGCGGTCTTCTTGCCGACGCCGGGGAGCTTGGCAAATTCGTTGACGGCCTTTTCGAGCAAAGCCGATGAGTATTGTTGAGCCACTGTCTTCTTCTTTTAAGTTGCGTGCAAAGATAATGCAAATCGAAGGCAGAATAATAAGCTTGCTTAATTATTTTGCTGAGATGCCGCTTATCTTGTCTAAAGATAATGCAAAAAACCTCTTCCGGATTCATAAAATATGTTAGGATTCATCCCAAATCGGTGATTCGTTGGGATAAGGATGGAATAATATGCCTAACTTCGCCCCATTATTTATTAACTCATTAAATTATATGAAAAAATTTATTTACACAATCGCTGCGAGTGCCGCGCTTCTGACTGCCTGTCAGCCCAGCAACTCTTACAGGATTGACGGTACAATCGCAGGAGTGAACGATGGTGACACCATCTATTTGCAAGAAGTAAGTGGCAGAGCGGCTGTGACTATCGACTCAACAGTCGTAGCCGACGGCAAGTTCGCCTTCAAGGGAACAACGGACACAATCAAAAATGCCTACATTGTCTACAAGGACGAAGGTCGTCCCGCGGGCGTTAGCCTTTTCTTGGAGAAGGGAAACATCAAAGTTGACATAAACGAGAACAAGGTTTCCGGTACTGTGAACAATGACATTTACGGGCAATATACCACAGCCATCAGCGAAAAGTACGACCAAATGTCCGAGATTTGGAAGTCCATGATGGACTCCACTATCACAGAGGAGGCTAAAGAGGCCAAATCAAAGGAGATGGAAGCTCTGCAAGACGAGTGCGGAGAGATTACCAAGAAAGTAGCAAAGGACAACATCGCTACCGAAGCGGGTCTTTACCTCTTCCTCCGCAACTATTACCAATGGGAGATTGAGGATCAGGAGAACATAATTGCCGCAATGCCAGAGGCTTTCCAAAACAGAGAAAGAGTTATCGAAATCAAAGAGCAGATTGAGGTGAAGAAGAAAACCTCCGTTGGTAAGGAATTCACCGATTTCGAGATGCAGACCCCTGAGGGAGAGACAGTGAAACTCTCTGATTTCATCAGCAAGAACAAGGTTACGTTGGTTGACTTCTGGGCAAGCTGGTGCGGACCTTGCCGTGCAGAGATGCCCAACGTGGTTGCTGCTTACAACAAGTACAAAGCCAAAGGTTTCGGTGTAGTAGGCGTTTCTTTGGACAGCAAAGCGGACGCTTGGAAAGATGCCATCGAGAACCTCGGCATCACATGGCCGCAGATGTCCGACCTGAAAGGTTGGCAATGCGAAGGCTCTAAGCTGTATGGTGTCAACGCAATCCCCGCAACGGTTTTGATTGGCCAGGACGGCATCATCATCGCAAGAGACCTGAGAGGTGAAGACATCGAAGCCAAGTTGGCAGAGATTCTGAAATAATTCTTCCGTACCTATATAGTATAGGTATAGAATTCTGATGGGAGGTAATCATCGCTTTGCGGCGTGGTTACCTCCTGTTTTCGTTAACGGAATTTACCTCGGGATGATGAAGTTCACCGCTTCGTGCTCCACCGTCACTTCCAAAGGATAGTTTTTCGGCAGGATGCGGCCGTCCAGACAGACTTGGGCACTACGGGCACGCAGGATAAGCACCCGTTTCGTGCGGTAGGGCTTCAGCATCTTGTGGTTGAGGATGCGACCGCGCAGCAGCATCCACAGTCCGGAGAACAGTTGCAGCAATTCGGGACGGTAGATGACGGAAACGTCCAACCAACCGTTATAGGGCACGCCGTTGGGCGTAAGTCCGAATCCGCGGGCGTTGCCGATGCAGACCGTCATGATGCGTCCGCGGATATGCTCGTCGTTGATGCGCAAGTGCATGCGGTAGAGTTTACGTTCAAAGAGCAGCAGGAACATCGAGGCGTAGAACGAGATGGCGCGCGTGCCCCAGAAGCGGAACGTGCCGTCGGAGATGTGCACCACCCTACTGCCCAAGCCGATGTGAACCGCATTGAGGAAGTAGCGGGACACGTGTTTCTCGCCGTCGAAGAAGCTGCATACACCCACGTCCACCTTACGCGTGCGGTGGTTGATGATATTGTCGATGGCCTTCTTGTAGTCGTCGAACGAGATTCCCCAGTAAGAGGCGTAGTTGTTGCCAATGCCGTTGGGGATGATTCCTAACGAGATGGTACGTTTGTCGGGAACGGACGAGTGCATGATGCCGTTGATGGCATCGTTCAGCGCACCGTCACCGCCCACAATCACAATGGTGCGATAGCCATTGTTGGCCAGCATGCACGAGAGCCGCTCCACGCTCTTGAAGCTCTCCGACTGAAGGTAGTCGAACGCCACGCCACGCTCCTCCAAGTATTCGCGAATCTTGAGCCAGCGTTTCTGCACCTTGCGCGTTCCGGCTTTCGGATTGTATATGATTCCCCAACGATTCTCTTCTATTGCCATAGACTCACATTTTTTAATTTACAACATATATTTCTGTTTCTCCTTAACTCATCAACTCAGCAAGTTCTGCACGAAGGCTATTTTCTGTTCCATGGGCAACGTGACATCCATCCAGTGGATCGTCGTGCCGCGCCTTTCCATGCCACGGAACCATGTCATCTGCCGCTTGGCAAACTGATGGATGGCCGTTTCCAGCCCTCCGAACATTTCCTCATAGCTCATCCGCCCCGTCAGATAGAGGGTCAGATATTTGTATTCCAATCCGTAATAAATCAAGTCCTCAGCCGCAATACCCCGGTCGAGCAGACCTTTCACCTCGTCAATCATACCCTCTTCGAGGCGTTGGCGGAGGCGGCGGCTTATCTTCTCGCGCCGCAGCTGGCGGTCGATGTCGATGCCTATCACCACACTGCGGAACTGCGGGAACTCACGTTCCGTAACGGGCACTTTGGCGTAGTATTCCTCTATTTCGATGGCACGGATAGCCCGTTTGGCGGAGTCCACGTCGGTGGTGTTGTGCAACTTCTTATAGGTACTGAGGAGGCGTGTCAACTCATCGAGCGACTTGCCTTCCAACGCCTTGCGCAGTTCGGGATTCTCGGGAACGGGCAGCAGTCGGTATCCACGGAGCACGGACTCGATGTAGAGTCCCGTTCCACCACAGAGGATGGGCATTCTTCCCCGTTCGCGAATGCCGTTGTAAGCCTGCAGAAAATCCCGCTGAAACTCGAAGACGTTATACTTGTAGCCTGCGTCAGCAATATCGATAAGGTGGTACGGGATGCGGTGTCCGTCCACGTCGTAATCCGCCAAGTCCTTACCCGTACCCAAGTCCATGCCGCGGTACACTTGCCGGCTGTCGGCACTGATAATCTCAGCGTCCAGCCGCAAGGCCAGGGCGGCGGCGAAGGCCGTCTTGCCGGAGGCGGTGGGTCCCAATATCGTTACGAAGTCACATTCCATATCGGTTCGGAGGTTACGATTCTGCATACAAAGAAAGTAATAATTTATGAAAAGTTACGCTCTTGGACGCAAATAATATGCACAAAAAAGGCCACCAACCGGAGTTGGCAGCCCTTCTTAATCTTATCGTAACAAATAACGGATTATCCGTTAACCTTTGCCATGTGTGCAATCAGGTCGAGAACCTTGTTAGAGTAACCGATCTCGTTGTCATACCAAGAAACTACCTTCACGAATGTGTCGGTCAAAGCGATACCGGCCTTAGCGTCGAAGATAGAAGTCAACGGGCAACCGAGGAAGTCAGAAGAAACCACTGCATCTTCCGTGTAACCCAGGATACCTTTCAGTTCGCCTTCAGAAGCCTTCTTCATAGCTGCGCAAATCTCGTCGTACTTAGCCGGTTTAGCCAAGTTAACGGTCAAGTCAACTACAGAAACGTCCAAAGTCGGAACACGCATAGACATACCGGTCAGTTTACCGTTCAAAGCCGGGATAACTTTACCTACAGCCTTAGCGGCACCCGTAGAAGACGGGATGATGTTGCCGGAAGCGGCACGACCACCTCTCCAATCCTTCATGGAAGGACCGTCAACAGTCTTCTGAGTAGCTGTTGTAGAGTGAACCGTTGTCATCAAACCATCGGTGATTCCGAAGTTGTCGTTCAACACCTTAGCGATAGGAGCCAAGCAGTTTGTGGTGCAAGAAGCGTTAGAAACGAACTGGGTTCCTTTCTTGTAAGCATCCAAGTTAACGCCGCAAACGAACATAGGCGTATCGTCCTTAGAAGGAGCGGACATTACAACATATTTAGCGCCTGCGTCGATGTGGCCCTGAGATTTCTCCTTTGTCAGGAACAGACCCGTAGACTCAACTACGTATTCTGCGCCAACCTCGTTCCACTTCAAGTCAGCAGGATTCTTCTCTGCTGTCACACGAATTGCTTTACCGTTAACAATCAGCTGGCTCTTTTCAACATCAGCCTCGATTGTACCGTCGAACTGACCGTGCATTGTGTCATACTTCAGCATGTAAGCCATGTAAT
>CAVJRQ010000013.1:0-15695 GCA_963652075.1 Acutalibacteraceae bacterium | reverse complement strand
CGACTCGAACGAACGACCTTTGGGTTATGAGCCCAACGAGCTACCAACTGCTCCACTCCGCGATGTTCTTGATTTCGTCTGCAAAGGTAGGCATATAATTCGCATATTCCAAATATTTCAGTGTCTTTTTTATAGTACACGACCGAGAAGTAGTATAAAGCACTGTAGAACAAGCTTTCCACGAGACGCGCAAAAACCAAGAAATTGAAATCATTTGTCATTTTCTTGCTTGTTTATCATAAATGCACTACTTTCGCATATCATTAATGTATCCGTGCAATCTAAGATATGGCAATTTCAAAGACAAGAAATCAGTTGGTTGATGTCGCACGACAGCTGTTCGCCAAGAATGGCGTGGAGTATACAACCATGAACGACATTGCCGTGGCATCGAAGAAAGGACGCAGAACCCTCTATACTTACTTTAAGAGTAAGGAAGAAATCTACTTGGCGGTGATTGAGACAGAACTGGAATCGCTGTCGGAGGAGATGAACAGGGTGGCGATGAAAAACATCTCACCCGACGAGAAAATCATCGAACTTATCTACACCAGGTTGGAGGCCATCAAAGAGACGGTCTACCGCAACGGTACGCTGAAGGCGGAATTCTTCCGGGACATCTGGGCCGTGGAAGCCTGCCGCAAGCGGTTCGACCAAAACGAGATAAAGCTCTTTAAGGAGGTGCTGACCGAAGGCTTGGAGAAGGGAGTGTTCGACATCGACAACGTGAGCATCACGGCGGAGATTGTACACTACAGCATCAAAGGAATAGAGACGCCTTTCATCAAAGGCTTGATAGGGCGAGGGCTGTCACTGGAAGAGAGCCGGACGTACGTCGTCAAGCTGGTTTTGGGAGCGTTGGGAAACAAGAATTTTTGTAAAGTAAAATAATATACAGTTATGGGATTATTAACAAACAAGACAGCTATTATTACCGGTGCGGCAAGAGGCATCGGAAAGGCAATCGCTTTGAAATTCGCTTCCGAAGGAGCTAACATCGCGTTTACCGACTTGGTAATCGACGAGAACGGATTGAACACGGAGAAAGAGATTGCCGCTTACGGAGTGAAAGTGAAAGGTTACGCGTCCAACGCGGCAAACTTCGAGGATACAGAGAAGGTGGTAAACCAGATTAAGGAGGATTTCGGAAGCATTGACATCCTGGTAAACAACGCGGGCATCACGAAAGACGGATTGATGATGCGTATGACCGAGGCTCAATGGGATGCGGTAATCGCGGTGAACCTGAAGTCCGCCTTCAACTTCATCCACGCCTGCACTCCCATCATGATGCGCCAGAAGAGCGGAAGCATCATCAACATGGCTTCCGTAGTGGGTGTTCACGGCAATGCCGGACAGTGCAACTACGCCGCCTCAAAGGCCGGACTGATTGCATTGGCCAAGTCCATCGCACAGGAGATGGGCTCACGCGGTATCCGCGCCAACGCCATCGCCCCGGGATTCATCATCACGGACATGACAGCCAAACTGAGCGAAGAGGTGAAAGCCGAGTGGTGCAAGAAAATTCCTTTGCGCCGTGGCGGTACGCCGGAAGATGTGGCCAACATCGCTACCTTCTTGGCTTCGGACATGTCATCTTACGTATCGGGACAGGTTATCCAGGTGGATGGTGGTATGAACATGTAATGCCGACACAAACCCTATACAATAAAATGCAGCTTTGTCGCCTCCGCGCGTAAAGCTGCATTCTGTTTATTCACAAACGTTACAACGGGAACCGCATGGAAGTAATCTACGAAGACAACCACCTCATCGTGGTCAACAAAACGGCATCGGAAATTGTCCAAGGGGACAAGACGGGGGACACACCGCTCTCGGAGAAGGTAAAGGCATATCTGAAGGAGAAGTACAACAAACCCGGCAATGTGTTCGTAGGGGTGACGCACCGACTGGACCGTCCCGTCAGCGGATTAGTGGTGTTCGCCAAGACCAGCAAGGCCTTGGGAAGACTCAACGAGCTATTCAAGAACCACGAGGTGAAGAAGACCTACTGGGCCATCGTGAAGGAACGTCCGCAACAGGAGGAACAACGACTGATACACTACATGACACGCAACGAGAAACAAAACAAATCGTACGCCTATGACAAAGAGGTGAAGGACAGCAAACAGGCGGTCTTGAGCTACAGGGTCATCAATCACTCTGAGAATTACTATCTGTTGGAAGTAGCGTTGGAAACGGGTCGTCATCACCAGATACGGTGCCAGTTAGCCAAGATTGGCTGCCCCATCAAGGGAGACCTGAAATACGGCTTTCCACGGTCGAACCCGGACGGGAGCATCTGCCTGCACGCCCGTCGGATAGAGTTTATCCATCCCGTGTCCAAAGAACCGATTAAGCTGGAAGCACCCGTGCCGGAGGGCAATCTGTGGAGGGCTTTCGCCAACCAATAGGTATCACGCTTTATCGAAGATACCGGGGATACGCTCCGCAATGCAGGCTTCAATAGCCGGCACGTCATCGGGGTGAAACCAATGTATGTCCGCATCCCGCTTGAACCATGTAACCTGCTTGCGCGAATAGATACGCGAGTTCTGTTTGATTTTGTCGACGGCGAACGGTAGCGTCCAGACACCATCGAAGTAGTTGAACAGCTCCTTATAGCCCACCGTATTGAGGGAGTTGAGCCGACGCAGGGGATAGACGCGGCGCGCCTCATCTTCCAGTCCTTGCTCCATCATCAGGTCTACCCGACGGTTGATTCGTTCGTAGAGTTCTTCCCTGTCACGCGTGAGACCTATCTTCAGAATCTCAAAGGGTCTCTCCTTCACGGAATTGGTACGGAAGGAGGTGTAGGTGCGTCCGGTCATATAGCAGATTTCCAAGGCATGAATGACCCGCTTGGGGTTCTTCAAGTCTACTATATTGTAGTACTCCGGGTCAGCCACCTTCAGCTCGCGGCACAGGGTTTCGAGCCCGTCCTTCTCATAATGGTCCAACATATAGCGGCGGGTCTCTTCGTCTACGGTAGGTATGTCGTCAATCCCCTTGCACACGGCATCAATGTACATCATGGAGCCTCCCGTCAAGAGCAGAACATCATGTTTCGTAAATAGCTCCTCACACAAACGGATGGCCTCCTCCTCATACCGGGCTGCGCTATAATAGTCGGTCAGCCCCAGCGTGCCGACAAAATAGTGGCGCACCTGTTGCAGTTGCTCAGGCGTAGGGGCTGCTGTACCGATGGGGATATCCTTGTAAATCTGCCGCGAATCCGCCGAGATGATGGGCGTACGGAGCTTTTGCGCCAACGAGATGCAGAGGTCGGTCTTGCCTACGCCGGTGGGGCCGAGTATTACGAGAAGAGTCTTCATGGGGCAAGAAGATGGAAAACGGGATAAAAGCGGACTCTTCCCAAGGAAGGACGTACACTCTTATCCCGATGATGGTACAATCGTATTGTATTAGTATTCGCCGTTGTCGTCAGACGGGATGTCTCCGCCGCCCATATCAAACCCTTCGGGGTCAAACTCATCCATGTCGAAATCCTGGTCGCCATAGAAGTTCTCGTCCAAGTCGATGGAGTTACCGGCCTTCACCACTTCATCGAAGTCCACCGTCTGTTTGGGAGCACGACCCTCCTTACGGGAACAAACCGGATTCTTCAAATCCTGGCGCGGCATAATCTCCGAGAGTTCGATGAAGAAAACACGCTCCGTCAGGGGGTCAAAGACATACAACAGACGTTGCTTCTCGTCCTCAATGAGTTCGCTCAAACGGGTATCCTTCATCAGCCATGTGTCCTCGTCCGAACCGCTGCCCATATCCTCAAGGGTGACTTCCTGTTCCTTCTCCCAATCCTCGTCACAGAGGAAGAAAGAGGTCATCTGGTCGTCCTTGTAATCAACGGATTTGAGAATGGCTTTGTGAAAGTCAAAGAACGTGGCTTCCGAATCTATCTTTATCTCCCGCATGAAGTCATCGACTTCGTCCGAGATAATCGTGAACCTGTAAACCATAGCTGTATGTATTAACGTATAATTCCCCTTTGTGACGACTGGATGAAGCCTACGATGTAGTCTATCTCCTTGCTGGCCGGCACCTCAGCCTTTACCTTCTCCAGCGCGTCGCTCACATTGAGTCCGCTCTGATAGATGATGCGGTAGGCATTGTGGATGTTCTCAATCAGTTCGTTGGAGAATCCCCTGCGACGCAAGCCTACGATGTTGATACCGGCGTAGGTAATCGGTTCGCGACCGGCGATGATAAACGGGGGGATATCCTTGCTGAAGCGGGAACCACCCTGGACCATCGTGTAACCGCCTACACGGCAGAACTGGTGCATCAGGACGGAAGCGCTGAGAATCGCGTTGTCGTCAATGACAATCTCGCCCGCCATCTTGGTGGCGTTGCCGATGATGCAGCCGTTGCCGATGATGGCATCGTGAGCCACATGCACCCCTTCCATCAGCAAGTTGTTGCTGCCCACCACGGTCTTTCCCTTGGCGGCCGTTCCACGGTTGATGGTTACGTTCTCGCGGATGGAGTTGTTGTCGCCCACCTCGGCGGTGGTCTCCTCGCCCTTGAACTTCAAGTCTTGGGGGATGGCGCCAATCACGGCACCAGGGAATATCCGGTTACCGTTGCCGATACGCGATCCATAGAGGATATTGGCGTGGGGCATGATGACATTGTTGTCACCGATTACCACGTTTTTGTCGATGAAGACGAAAGGGCCGATCTCTACATTGTCGCCAATCTGAGCTTCGGGGTCGATATATGCTAAAGGACTTATCATACTCAATTCTGTGATTAGGTTGATTATTTGTTTTTTACTATCTGTGCCATGAACTCCGCCTCGCAGACAATCTTCTCGCCCACGAACACATAGCCTTTCATGGAAGAGATGCCGCGCCGTATGGGAGAGAGAAGCTCCACGCGGAATATCAGCGTATCACCCGGCACCACCTTCTGGCGGAACTTCACGCCGTCTATCTTCATGAAGTAGGTAGAGTAGCGTTCGGGCTCGTCCACGGAGTTGAGCACCAGCAGACCGCCGGTCTGTGCCATAGCCTCCACCTGAAGCACGCCCGGCATGACGGGTTCTTGCGGGAAGTGACCCTGGAAGAAGGGTTCGTTGACAGTCACATTCTTCACGCCCACGATGTAGTTGGCACCGATGGCAATCACCTTGTCCACCAACTGGAACGGATAGCGGTGCGGGAGCAACTCGCGGATGCGGTTCACGTCCATCACCGGAGTTTCGCTACAGTCGTAGACAGGCGCTTGTATCTCATGTTGTTTGATTTCCTTTCGCAGCAAACGGGCGAACTTGTTGTTCACCGTGTGACCCGGACGGGTAGCGATAATCCGGCCTTTGATGGGACGACCCACGAGAGCCAAATCGCCGATGATGTCCAACAGTTTGTGACGGGCGGGCTCGTTGGGCCATACCAACGGTTTGTTGTTCAGATAGCCCAGCTTGGTAGCGTCGCGGTGCTCCACCTTCATCACATCGGCCAGCTTGTCGAAGTTCTCCTGCGACATCTGACGTTCGTAGATGACAACGGCATTGTCCAAATCACCGCCCTTGATGAGCCCAGCTCCCAAGAGGGGCTCTATCTCTCGCACAAAGACGAACGTGCGGCTGGAGGCAATCTCCGTGGGGAAGTTCGTCATGTCATCGAGCGTGGCGAACTGGTTGGACAGGATGGACGACTCGTAGGAGATGAGCACGTTCACGCTGAAGTTCTCGTCGGGGAGGACGATGATGGAAGATCCCGTCGCCTCGTCCTTGTATTCGATTTTCTTCTTGATGATGTAGTAATCCTTCACCGCGCTCTGCTCCTCGATGCCTACCCGTTGGATGTTCTCCACGTAGTACTTGGCACTACCGTCAAGAATCGGGAATTCCGGTCCGTTGACCTGAATCAGGCAGTTGTCGATGCCGGCCGCATAGAGGGCAGCCAACGCATGCTCCACCGTGCTCACCTTCGCGTCACCCTTTGACAGGACGGTGCCGCGCGTAGTTTCGGTCACATTCTCAGCGATAGCATCGATGAGGGGTTGACCCTCCAAGTCGATACGCTGTATCTTATATCCATGATTGTCAGGTGCCGGATTGAATGTTACCGTCAGGTTAAGCCCTGTATGCAATCCTTTTCCGCAGAGGGAAAAACTACCTTTAAGCGTTTTCTGTTTCAACATGGTTTTATCTATTATTGTTTGTTTATTTGTTCTTTCAACGACTGCACTTCCTTCTGTAGTTTGTCCAGTTCGAGGTACATGTCAGGCAATTTCTTGTAGACGGCAGAGCTCTTGAAGAACTGGCGCGCGTCGATGGCCGGGCTGCCCATGATGCTGATGTTCTCGCCCTTGGGAGCCGATGCGATGCCCGACTGTGCACCGACGTTCACGCGGTTACCCACCTTGATGTGGCCGGCTACGCCCACCTGACCGCCAAACATGCACCACTCACCGATTTTGGTAGAGCCGGCAACGCCGACCTGAGAGGCCATTACGGTGTGGCTACCCACCTCCACGTTGTGGGCAATCTGAATCAGGTTGTCCAGCTTCACGCCTTTATGAACTACCGTAGCACCCATGGTAGAACGGTCCACGCAGGTGTTGGCACCGATTTCCACATCGTCCTCCACGATGACGATACCGATTTGAGGGATTTTCTCATATCCTTGCGGCGTGGGAGCGAATCCGAATCCGTCGGCACCAATCACGCATCCTGCATGCAGGATACAGCGGTTGCCCACTTTACAGTCATGGTAGACCGTGACGTTGGGATAAAGGATAGAACCGTCGCCCACCGTGGCGTGCTCACAAACGGTGGCGTGCGGATAGATGGCGGCGTTGTCGCCAATCACCGCGCCATCGCCTATGTAGGCGAACGGAGCAATGTAGACATCCTTACCCACCTTTGCGGTAGGGGCGATGTAGGCAAGACTGTCGATGCCCGTCTTCTTGGGTTTGCTCATCTCGTAGAGGGTGAGCAGCTTGGCCACGCTCTCATAGGCGTTGTCCACCTTGATGAGGGTAGCCTTCACTTCCGATTCGGGCTGAAAGTCCTTGTTCACCAGTACGATGCTCGACTGGGTATTATAGATGTAGTGTGTGTACTTTGGATTGGACAGAAAGGAGATAGCCCCGGGGACACCCTCTTCTATCTTAGCGAAGGTATGTACCGTCGCATTCTCGTCGCCCACGACAGTTCCCTGTATAAACTCCGCTATTTGTTTTGCTGAAAACTCCATAACCGTGTATTTTCTATATAGTGTAAAAACGAAGGGAAACTACCTTGCGACGCATGCGGTGACGCGGCAAGGAGATTCCTATCATGGTGCAAATTACGCAATTTTATTTTAGATAACAGACATATCGGGCAGATTATTTCGAGCCGAATGTCATAACCTTGGAGCACAAATGTAATATTTGCGAACTTTCTTGGACAATACGGAGATGTTGAACATATCCGAAGCCTCGGCTATATCCTTGGTGGTGCCGTCGCGATAGAGTATCTCGATGCCTTCGTCTTCCTTGCTGTACATGTCTTTCCCGATGCAGGAGACGGAGAGGAAATAGCGGGCCTCGTCAGCGCTGACGTGCAGCTTGTCGGTGATGCGCCGCAGGATTTCGTCGATGTGTTCCTCCGTGGGAGGAGTGGCGGTTACCTCCACTTTGAAGAGCCGACGGTTGACAAGCCCCGAACAGAGAAGCGAAAGCACCGGGTCGGCGTGATGGCTCCACACCTTGAGGGCGGTCCAGATGTCGTTGTCGTCCAACCGGGTGTAGTTTTGCAAACAGAGCGGATTGTTGCGGAACTCCTTCTCGTCGATGTTGGCATAGAGGAAGAACCGCAGGGCGGGCGAAGCGAACAGTTCCTCTCCCCTACCGGCCAGCTCTTTCGCCCTGAGCAGGGCGCTGATAAGCATCTTCTCCGCCGCCACGGCGGTCTTGTGGAGATAGACCTGCCAATACATCAGGCGACGGCTCATCAGGAAGTTCTCTATGGAGTAGATGCCCTTGGACTCCACCACCAAATGGTCGTCGTTCACGTTGAGCATCTTGATGATGCGGGCCGAACCGATGTGTCCTTCCGTCACGCCCGTGAAGAAGCTGTCGCGCTTGAGGTAATCGAGACGATCCATGTCGAGCTGGCTGCTGATGAGCTGATGGAGGAATCTCTTGGGATAGAGGTCCTTGAAGATTTGCAGAGCCAGATTGAGCTGACCGTTCATCTCTTCGTTGATCTGTTCTATCAGCATCAGTGAGATGTCTTCGTGGGAGACTCCACGAACCAGCGTATTCTCCAGCACGTGCGAGAAGGGACCGTGGCCGATGTCGTGGAGCAGGATGCCAATCTGCACAGCCTCCGCTTCACTGTCGAAGATGAAATTGCCCTTTGCCATCAGTTGCGTGATGGCTTCGCTGGTGAGGAAGAATGCGCCCAAGGAGTGTTGGAAACGGGTGTGTTGCGCACCCGGATAGACAAAAGAGGAGAGTCCCAACTGCTTGATACGCGTCAAACGTTGCAGGAGGGGATGCTGCACAAGGTTGTACAGCAGTCCTCCCGGAATCCGTATGAACCCGAACACGGGGTCGTTGATGATTTTCTCTCCACTCATGCTTATCGGTGGTCTTACAGAATGGCCTTCAGCTGTTCAGCCATCTGGCATTGTACCTTTTGCGCTTCCGCAGCAGCCACCTCAGCGAACCGCTCGGTATGGTCGGCATAGATGATGGCACGGCTGGAGTTGACAACCAGTCCGCACATCGCGTTCATGCCATAGCGGCACACCTCTTCGAGCGACCCTCCCTGTGCGCCGATGCCAGGCACCAAGAGGAAATGGTCGGGAGCGACCTTGCGGATGTCGGCGAACATGCTGCCTTGCGTGGCACCTACCACATACATCATGTTGTCTTTATTGCCCCATTCCTGTGAGCGTCTGAGCACTTTCTCAAACAGGCGTTCGCCCTGCGCATCCGTCGTCAGTTGGAAATCGTGTGACCCTTTGTTGGAGGTCAACGCCAAGAGGATGACCCACTTCTCGGGGTAGGTAAGGAACGGTGTCACGCTGTCCTCGCCCATGTAGGGGGCTACGGTCAGGGCATCGATGTCCATCTCTTCGAAGAAGGTGCGGGCGTACATGGCCGACGTGTTGCCGATGTCTCCGCGCTTGGCGTCGGCAATGATAAACTGGTCGGGGTAGTTGGCCTTGATGTAGCGTATCGTCTTTTCAAAAGCCATCCATCCCTTCACGCCCATGCTCTCGTAGAAAGCCAAGTTGGGCTTGTAGGCGATGCAGTAAGGTGCCGTAGCGTCCACGATGGCCTTGTTGAAGGCAAAGACGGGGTCTTCCTCATCGAGCAGATGAGCCGGAATCTTCTTGATGTCCGTGTCCAGTCCCACGCAGAGGAACGATTTCTTTTTCTTTATGTTCTCAAAGAGTTGTTGTCTGTTCATATGCTATTGTTCTTTAATTACGCAATTCGTACTACAGTTCGCTCTCCTTCAACCGTTCGGCGTTTTCGGCGACTATCAGGTGGTCGATGCAGTCCTGTATGTTGCCGTCCATAAACGATGCCAGGTTATAGATGGTATAGTTGATGCGGTGATCCGTAATGCGTCCTTGCGGATAGTTATAGGTGCGGATTTTGGCGGAGCGGTCGCCCGTAGACACCAGGGTCTTGCGGCGACTCGCGATGTCGTCGACATACTTCTGGTGTTCCTTGTCGTAGATGAAAGTACGCAGACGCGACAAAGCCCGTTCCTTGTTTTTCGGTTGGTCGCGCGTCTCGGTACACTCGATGAGGATTTCCTCCACGACACCCGTGTTGGGATTCTTCCAGTTATAGCGCAAGCGCACGCCAGACTCCACCTTGTTGACGTTCTGACCGCCGGCACCGCCGGAACGGAACGTGTCCCATTTGATTTCACCTTCGTTGATTTCCACGTCGAACGGTTCGGCTTCGGGGAGCACAGCCACAGAGGCTGCGGAGGTGTGTACGCGTCCTTGCGTCTCGGTGGCAGGCACACGTTGCACACGGTGCACCCCGGACTCGTACTTCAACGTGCCGTAGACTTTCTCGCCCGTGACGCTGCAGACTATTTCCTTGAAGCCGCCTGCCGACCCTTCGCTGGCACTGGACACCTCCAGTTTCCACCCCTTCGTCTCACAGTATTTGGAGTACATGCGGAACAGGTCTCCGGCAAAGAGCGCCGCCTCGTCGCCTCCCGTGCCGCCCCGTATTTCGAGCACCGCATTGCGGTCGTCCTCGGGGTCAGCGGGTATCAACAGGAGCTTAATCTCCTCTTCCAGTTCCGGTAGTCGGTTCTGGCAGGTGTCCAGTTCCTCACGAGCCATCTCTTTCAGTCCGGCATCGCTCTCCTGGGCGAGCATCTCCCGGGCATCGTTGATATTGCCCAACAGCTGCACATACTCCCTGCGCGCCTTCATCAGGTCGCTCAGCTCCTTGTATTCCTTCGTCAGCTTCACGTATCGTCGCTGGTCGGCAATCACATTGGGGTCCGTGATGAGTGTGGATACTTCCTCGTAGCGGGCGACAAGACCCTCCAGTTTTTCCAATATCGTGTTGTTGTCCGCCATTCCTTAATATCTAAATTCACCAAATTCCGAACGAATAATCAGTTCTTTCTTGTCGCTCTCTTCGATGCGGCCTATCACCTGCGCATCGATGTTGAAACTCTTGCTGATGGCGATGACCTGCTCGGCGTATTCCGGTGCCAAGTAGACTTCAAGTCGGTGACCCATGTTGAAGACCTTGTACATCTCGTCCCATTCCGTGCCGCTCTGCTCTTTGATGGTCTTGAACAACGGGGGTACGGGGAAGAGGTTATCCTTCACCACGCGCACGTTGTCCACGAAATGGAGGATTTTGGTTTGGGCACCGCCGGAGCAGTGTACCATTCCGTGAATCTGCGGGCGCAGGGCATCCAGCAGTTTCTTCACCACAGGGGCGTAGGTACGTGTGGGCGAGAGCACCAACTTGCCCGCGTCCAACGGGGAGCCTTCTACCGGGTCGGTCAGTTTGAGCTTACCGCTGTAGACGAGTTCTTCAGGCACCGCCTTGTCGTAACTTTCGGGATACTTCTGCGCCAGGTATTTGGCGAACACGTCGTGCCGTGCGGAGGTGAGCCCGTTGCTACCCATTCCGCCGTTGTACTCCTTCTCGTAGGTAGCCTGTCCATACGAGGCCAAGCCCACGATGACGTCACCCGGGCGTATGTTGGCGTTGTTGATGACATCGCTACGCTTCATGCGGCACGTCACGGTGCTGTCCACAATGATGGTCCGCACCAAGTCACCCACATCGGCTGTCTCACCGCCAGTGGCATAGACTCCCACGCCCATGCCCCGCAGCTCGGCAAGAAGCTCGTCCGTGCCGTTGATGATGGCGGAGATGACCTCACCGGGCACCAACAGCTTGTTGCGTCCGATGGTGGAGGAGACCAGGATGTTGTCTACCGCTCCCACACAGAGCAGGTCATCGATGTTCATAATCAAGGCATCCTGTGCGATACCTTTCCACACGCTCAGGTCGCCCGTCTCTTTCCAGTAGAGGTAAGCCAGGCTCGACTTGGTACCGGCACCGTCGGCATGCATGATGTTGCAGTAGTCCGGGTCGCCGCCCAAGATGTCGGGGATAATCTTGCAGAAGGCTTTTGGATAGATGCCTTTGTCTATGTTCTTGATTGCGTTGTGCACATCTTCTTTGGATGCCGACACGCCGCGTTGCATATAGCGTTGATTGCTACTCATAGTATAATTGTGTTTTAGAATTATTCTTCTGCCTGCGCACCTGATTATTTCGTCCAAGCGTCCCATGCCGCGAACGCCTGTAGCAGCAACATCTCCAGTCCGTTGCAGGTTGTCGCCCCGTGCTCCGCACCCTTGCGCATGAAGAGGGTCTCGTTCGGATTGTAAATCAGGTCATAGAGCAAGTGGTTGGGCGTAACCAGATCGTACGGGATGTCGGGACATTGGTCCGAATGGGGATACATGCCCACGGGAGTGCAGTTCACGATGACGGAGTATTCCTGCATCACCTCGGGAGTAAGTTCTTGGTAGGTAAACATCTGAGGACGTTCATGACGCGACACTTGAGTCACCTCCACGCCTAAGGTCTTCAGACCATAGGTTACGGCTTTGGAAGCGCCGCCCGTTCCCAACACAAGGGCTTTCTTGTGATGAGGTTCGAGCAGGGACTCTATGGACTTGGTGAAACCTGTCAGGTCGGTATTGTAGCCAATCAGCTTGGGGTCTGACCCTTTCTGACGAATCACCTTGACGGTATTGACGGCACCCACTGCCCGTGCGTCCTTGTCCAACTCGTCCAGGTAAGAGATGACTTTCTCTTTATAAGGGCTGGTCACGTTGAACCCTCTCAGTTCAGGGTTCTCCGCGATTATCTGAGGCAAATCGTTAATGGAAGGAATCTCGAAGTTCAGGTAGACAGCGTCAATACCTTCGTTGGAGAACTTTTCGTTGAAATAGTTCTTCGAGAATGAGTGACCCAACGGGTAGCCTATTAATCCAAATTTATCCATAGTTGTAGTTATTAGAGTTATTTCGTAGCGTCATAAAGCGTGCATATCCCCATCGTCAGCCGTTTGAATTCAGCCTGCGCAAAACCGGCGCTCAAGAGTATCTCTCGCATCACCTCCCCTTGGGGGAACGCCTCTATGGTCTTGGGCAGATAAGTGTACGCACTGTAGTCTTTCGACACCATTTTACCCACGAGCGGCAGAACGATGGTCGAATAGATATGGAAGAGTTGCTTCATGGGAAAACGTTTGGGCGACGAGAGTTCCAGTATGACGAGGTGGCCGCCGGGAGTAAGCACCCGATGTATCTCGCGCAGCGCTTCGTCCAGTTTCTCGAAGTTGCGCACGCCAAAAGCCACCGTCACGGCTTCGAACCGATTGGACGGCAAGGAGAGAGCCGTACAGTCTTCCTTGGCAAAGTGAATCGTGGAGTCGAGACCCGCCCGCTTCACCTTTTCCTTGGCTATCCGCATCATCCCCTCGGAGATGTCCACCCCCAACAGTTCGTCCGGCCGCAGGCTTTCCCCTATCAACAGGGCGAAGTCGCCCGTACCGGTAGCGATGTCGAGGATGCGTTTGGGAGCGTAACCACGAAGCCGGTTGACGGCCTTGCGTCGCCAACTTTTGTCTATCCCCCATGACAGGATGTGGTTCAACGAGTCGTAGGTGGGGGCGATGTTGTCAAACATCCGCTCCACCTGCACCCGTTTCTCTCCTTCCCTGCCGTAGGGTTTTATGTTTTCCTGAGCGTAACCCATTCTTATTTAAGAGATGCAATCACATTCTTCTCAATGCGGTCCAACAGATTATCGGTATCCGTCATCACGAACTTCTCTCCGGTGATATGCTCGAAGAGTTCCATGTAACGTTCGCTGATTGACTTCACAATCTCGTCCGTCATCTCGGGCATCTTCTGTCCAGCCTGTCCTTGGAATCCGTTGTCCATCAACCATTCGCGGACGAACTCCTTCGAGAGTTGTTTCTGGGCTTCGCCCTTCTCGAAACGCTCCTGGTAGCCATCGGCGTAGAAGTAGCGGCTGGAGTCCGGCGTGTGGATTTCGTCCATCAGATAGACTTCTCCATTGTGCGTACCGAACTCATATTTCGTATCCACCAAGATGAGACCGTGCGCAGCCGCAATCTCCGTACCTCTCTTGAAGAGGGCGAGCGTATATTTCTCCATCACGGCATACTCTTCGGGGGTAGCCAGTCCTTTCTTCAGAATCTCTTCCTTGGAGATATCCTCGTCGTGCATACCGATTTCCCCTTTAGTTGTCGGGGTAATGATAGGCTCGGGGAAACGCTCGTTTTCCCTCATGCCGTCGGGCAACTTCACGCCACAGATTTCACGGACACCGCTCTTGTAGGCACGCCAAGCGCTGCCGCAAAGGTAGCCGCGTACAATCATCTCCACGGGAAATCCTTTGCACACCACGCCGACGGTCACCATCGGGTCGGGGGTATCGAGTTTCCAGTTCGGACAGATATCCGTGGTAGCGTCCAAGAACTTGGCAGCTATCTGATTCAGCATCTGCCCCTTAAAAGGGATTCCCTTAGGCAACATCACGTCAAAAGCCGAAATACGGTCGGTAGCGACCATCACCAGTTTCTCATCGTTGATGTTGTACACATCGCGTACCTTACCGTGATAAACACCTTTCTGTCCCGGAAAGTTAAAATCCGTCTTTACTAAAGCTTTCATAACTATCTTAGTTTAATTAGTTGTTTCCATTTTGCGGTTCTCATACTTCTCATAGGCCTCTACGATACTGGTCACCAGTCTATGGCGAACAATGTCGCGCTTGTCCATTTCGATGAAGCTGATGCCTTTCACTCCCTTCAGAATCTTCTGGGCCTGTATCAGTCCCGAGGTTTGCGATGCCGGCAAATCCACCTGCGTGATGTCACCCGTCACAATCATCTTGGTATTCATGCCCATACGGGTGAGGAACATCTTTATCTGTTGCACCGTGGTGTTTTGCGCTTCATCCAGAATCACCACCGCATCGTTGAGCGTACGTCCGCGCATAAAGGCCAAAGGGGCAATCTGAATCACGTTCAGTTCCATGTATTCCTTGAGCTTGGCAGGAGGAATCATGTCCTGCAAGGCATCGTACAAAGGTTGCAGATAGGGATCTATCTTATCCTTCATGTCGCCCGGCAAGAATCCCAGTTTCTCTCCGGCTTCCACGGCAGGACGGCTCAATATGATTTTGCGTATCTCCTTATTCTTCAGTGAACGTACCGCCAAAGCGATGGCCGTGTAGGTCTTGCCGGAACCGGCCGGACCCGTAGCGAACAGCATGTCATTCCGGTCGTATTCCTTTACGAGGCGCAACTGATTGACGCTGCGGGGAACGATGGGTTTTCCTGTTACGCTGTAAACAATCACGTCGGATGCAGGTTCTTCCGTGACGGATTTCCCTTTCATAATTTCAATAAGGGTCTCCTCCTTCAAAGAGTTGTAGCGCGCGCAATGTTTCTCCAGCGTCTGTATATGTTCCTCAAAGGCACAGATTTCAGTCTCGTCGCCCATGACCTTGATTACATTTCCTCTGGCCACAATTCTAAGCTTCGGATTCAATGCTTTGATTATTTGCAAATTCGCATTGTTAATACCGAAGAATATAACCGGATCTACATCTTCTAAGACAATATGCTTCTCTATCATTCAACCATCGTATCAATAAAACCCTTCTCTGAATCCGCAAAATTAGTTATTCATACCAATATAGGAAAATTTATCGCACACTTTTGCAGGAATAAGCCGAAGAAGTCGCCGTAAGGTAGCTATTAGGGCTGACCGGGACTTGCACCCGTTAGAATAAGCTCATGCCGAGCATACACGAAGAAGCCCCGGAGGCCTGTGGCCCTCGGGGCGTTCCCTTCACTAAAACGGCGGCGACCTACTCTCCCACTTGCGCAGTACCATCGGCGCGGACGGGCTTAACTTCTCTGTTCGGAATGGGAAGAGGTGGAACCCCGGCGCTGTAGCCGCCTGAAATAAGGTATATCGAACATACCGGACAAGAACCGAAGAACGAACCGCTCTCAAAACGAGCCGCCGCTGAACGTATATCCACTGGCGCGGCGAAGGAAAGTTTCGGGCAATTAGTAACGCTCGGCTTTGACGTCACCGTCTTTACACCTGCGTCCT
>CAVJRQ010000012.1:0-4872 GCA_963652075.1 Acutalibacteraceae bacterium | reverse complement strand
TGAGTACGGAGAACAGGGATATTTGGGTGAACTTGGTGATACCCGTGATGAACACCAGTCGCTCATACTCGTCAGCGGCCTTGAGAATGGCAAACACCTCACGATACACCTCCGTACACCTGTCGTGTTCGGGAGTGTTCCAGGAATGCTGGAGAGGCGAGTCGTACTCGTCGATAAGGATGGCAACCCTCAGACCCGTCTGTTCGTAGGCTGTTGTGATGATGGCATTAAATCGGTCGGCAAGATGAGCCGTGGGTGGAAGGGTGACGGCGTACTTCTTCTCGTATTCCTTAAAGCGGATGTCAAGGTAGGAGCGCAATGTCTCCGCATTGGCTCCGCCTCGGCTGAGGTCGAGGCGGATGACCGGATGTTGCTTCCAGTCCTTCTCCAACTGCATAATCCTCAGTCCCTCGAAGAGTTCTTTCCTGCCCTCTAAATACATCTGCAGCGTATCGACAAGCACTGACTTGCCGAAACGGCGAGGGCGGCTCAGGTAATTATACTTATTGCCACGGTTCGCTAAATGCCAAACGATGTCGCTCTTGTCGACATAGAGATAGCCATCTTCTCTGATGACTTTGAACGACTGGATGCCAGCCGGTAATCTTCTTTTGTTAAAGTCTGCCATGTCCGATTCTCCTTTCGCTGGCAAAGCTACGTAAAAGCCGTCGGATTATCAAGTGTTGGCGACCTATTTCTGTGATTGCCTCTCCGCCAGCCTACTGGGTCTTGTCGAGCGTCAGGTCGATGTCACCGTCCCAGTTGGGATTGACGATGATAACCAGAGGCAGCTTCTTGGTAATCAGCCGCTCGTACTCCCCGGCTATCTGGTAGTAGTGGTTGCGCTCGAACACCAGCGTGCCTTCCGCCAGCTGCTCGTCGGTATTGACATCATCGGTGGTGCCGGAAGTGCTGTCGGTTGTCCGCTTCTTCATGCGCAGGGGCACCACCATCACCTCGTCGTCCTCATCGCTGTCGCTTTCGTTTTCGAGGGTGATCCGCACGTAGAGCGTGGAGGTGACGGGAAAGAGGTTCGAGTCGTTCATCACCACGTTGATGCTGTCCGTATCGGCGGTCACACCGTACACGTTTACCCAGTCGTCGGGACGGCTCCACGTGTCCAGCACGAACTTGGTGGTCTCCTCCCCTTCCGGTACGGTCCGCTTACCCTCGAAAAGCGGAGTCAGAAAGTCGTCATAGCAAGTGGCCTTGCACTGTGTGTTCATCGTATTGGTGAGCAACGCCAATGCCTTCACTTCGGGCGGCACTTTCCTCAGCGTCAGTCTGACACCCGCCACGCAGCGGTAGAGCCATCCGCCCAAGGCGTTGATGGCACCCGACTCATACGAGAACACCACCGTGCCTGCTTCCTTGTTCGTCATGTCGGCCCCGTAGCGGGGTGTGCCGAAGAAGAGCTCGGGGGTAGTAAATTGCGTTACGTCGGTCAGACCGACCGACGCAACGCTATAATTGCTTTCCTTAAAACTCAACAAATTTTGCTCTCCTCTCTGTTCAGCGTAACCGATGGCTGTGCAACGGTACTCATACGCTTTATCCATGTTGACGACCCCACTGGCATAGGCGTAGCGGAACTTGTCGCTGTAGTAGAGGTCCGCCGCATCGGGCATTCTGCATGTCAGCACCACCTTCTTGTCAAAGATAAAGCCATCCGCCTCATTCGCATAGCTGCCGTCCTTGGTCCGTTTGTAGACATTCAGTTGGATACGGTCGGTATAGAGGGGTCTCACCGTGTCGTTGTCATAGGGCGGGTTCTCCCCGTTGCCACGGGTGGTTGTGCCCGCCGAGGCGGACGGTGAGCCGGACTGTTGCACGATGAACGACACGGGCATCTCCCATGTTCCGTCGCCCGACCCGTCCCCTACGTTTCCTTCCGACTGGCACCCAACGGCACCCAGCAAGCACATCAGTACCCCGACTGTCCGTATATAGTTGTTTCCTTTCATGTGGTTTCTCCTTTCGTTTATTCTTTCACGCTCCACGCCGGTGTCACCGTCAAGGCCGATGCGTTCGACAAGTCGGGCAGGGTAATCTGAAGCACAAACTTCTCCAGGCTTTCGCCGTATTTCTTACCGCCTTCCGAATCAAAGAACTCCTGTAGCCTTCCCATATAAACACTGCTGGAAACGAGAGAACTCGTAAGCAGTGCCTTCAGATTGACTGGAGGTAAATTGTACGTCTTTCCTGTAGTGAAATCTGTGTTATACGTCAGTGTCTGGATGGGACAATATACCAATTGCACCCGTTCGTTGCCGCCCTGCTCCACAAAGGACTGCACATTCTCCGTCATGGAGATGGTAGTGACGGGGGTCGTTGCCGTAGCCGATTCATAGAGTTGCACGGCGGTCATCTTGTTCAGCTCGCTTCCGCTTGCCGTTTCCGCGTTCTCTCCGAAGCCAATCAGGGTAAAGGTATTCTGCGTAACGGTAGTACCGTCCGTAGCGGTAGTCTCTTTCTGTATCATATCAAGGAAGGGGCTGGATGCCTCCGTTGCCGTAGCAGTACCATCGCCCACCTTGGCGGTCTTGCCGCTCACGTAGAAGCGGTCGGCACGGGAGCTGTACACCACCTTCGCCTGTAGATTTGTCCACGGTTGCCAGAGCCCTTGCAACGTTTCGTTCTGTCGGCAGGATTCGTACAATATATCCTTAATCGCAGTTTCCTCTGTAGCGGTAATACTGTTGTTTATGATTCCCTTGCAATCCAAGCCGTTTACCTCGGCAGCAAATTCCGCAAGACAACCCGCATAAACCACTCCCTCCGAGGGAATCAAGGTGTAAGCATAAGTGAATTTGTAGAAATCCGTCGTAAAAGCCTTCAGCCAGTCATTGACATACAACGGATTCTCTGATGTCGTAACCGGCAGCAACACATCATACACTTTACTGTCGGTAAACGCCCGTATCTTCCCTTTGGTGTCGTCCGTGTCCCATGCCGGATAGTCATCGGAGAAGAAGTCCGTGCGGCTGACGATGCGCTGCAGCGTGATGGGGCAGTCGCAGTGATTGTCCCGGTCGTACTCGTCCGAGGTGATCTGCTTCACGCAGAGGTAGAACATGTTATGGTCGTCGAATGCCGTGGTTGTGGGCAGCGACAGGTAGACCTCATCCAACGCCACGGCAGTCTCCTCGCCGTCCGTCGTCGTCGTGAGGTGCAGCACCTCCTCACCGTTGAACAGCGACTTGTCGGCGTTGGCGATGAACACCGCCGTGTAGGTTCGTCCCTGCTCCAGCGTGTCCTTCAGTGCCTCGCGCTGTGCCCACGTCATCGTGGAACGTTTCATGGGCCAGTCGCCCTCCCCCATGTCGCTGATGCCGGGAATCTCGCGCTTCTTCACGAAGATGCCCTCATTGTCATACAGCAGATAGGTGAGCGACTTGATGCGTTGGTATGCCGGCAGTGCCTCGTGGCTGACGCTGCGCGTCTGCCTCTCGCCCACCGTATAGTCTACGATCACCTCTCCCTTGGTTGGGGTTATCTGGTTCGGTTGGATATCCTCACTGCATCCTGTGCAGAGCAACAGTCCCGCAAGCGCCATCCACAGTTGGATGCCCGTCCTGCGTCTCCTTGTTGCCATATCGTTCTGTTTCATCTTCTTGTCCATGTTCCGTCATTCATTCCGCCGGGTCGGTCACTCCCAGCCATCCCAATCATCATCGTCCACGTCCACCGTCGCGTCACCGCCTGCGGCAAAGCCGGCATAGCGCACCTCGAACTCATCCTTCTCCATGCCGTTGTAGAGCACCGTGGTCACACGGTTCTTGCGTACCTCCACCTGTGTCTCGTCCGTGTCCGTACCGATGGGCAGGGTTGTCGACGAAGTCGTTTCCTTGAACGTCACGGCGATACTTCCGCTCAGCACCTGCGGCAACAGGCAGAGGCGGAACACCTGTCGCGTGGCCATCGCCGTCTTGTAGTCCTCGTCGCTCAGTCCCGAGAAGTCGAGCGTATAGACCATGTCCGTCGTGCTGGTGACCGTGGTCACCTCGTCGGCTGCGCCGTCGCGCACATAGACCTTCTCGGCAGGGGTCTTCAGCGTGAGCGTGATAGCCTTCACGGGGTTTTCAAACTGGTCTGCCGGGATGCCCATGTCGATATGCAGCTCGCCCGTCACCCGGGTCAGCTCCACATCCTCGGTGTTCGTTTCGTCCGGGTCTATCCACCGGTCTATCACCTGTCGGTAGATGTTCAGGTCTGCCGTCTGGGCGATGTTGACATTGTTCTTCTGGTACGTCAGCACCGGACTGAAGTCTATCTGCAGTTTGTTGAAGTCGCAGGTCTTGTCCACCGGTGTCTCTTCCGTCAGCAGGTTCGCTCCGCCGCCGTCCGTCCACTGCGGCACGCAGACAAAGGCGAACTTGTACCACTGTCCGTAGAGGTCGTCCAGCGCATACGTGCCGCCCGTCAGCCGATAGCGTCGGTCGGCGGCGCAGTGCAGGTGGTCGGCCTCGTGTTCCTGCAGCCGTTCCACCACGTAGAGTTGGGTGTACTGCGCCTCGTCGCTGGGAGCGGTTGCCGTCGTTCCGCGGGTATGCACCGCAAAGGAGCAGGTCGCCTGTTCCTTCACCGCCTCCCCTTCGTCGGCCGAGCAGCCCGCCAGCAGGACTGTCAGCAGCAGCAGTCCGCCGGCACAACCGTATTTCATCAAACTCATCATATCGTGTTTCACTGTTGGTTACTGTTATTTCGCTTGCGGGATGATGACCTCGTCGCCGTCGTCCCAGTCGGGGTCGATGACCACACCACCGCCCGCGTTCGCGTCGTCCGGCCCGCGCCATGCGCCCTTGCGTCGGCAGGCGATGACGTTGTACATACGGTCGCGCCGCACGATGTGCGTCTTGCCGTCGCTCATCT
>CAVJRQ010000011.1:0-41150 GCA_963652075.1 Acutalibacteraceae bacterium | reverse complement strand
TGAAGCATCTTAGTAAAATAACACTATAAGTGTAAAGTAAATTCAGTCATAGTCATGCCAAGCGGTTGCACCTTTCAACGTAAGTACTTACATCGGGCAACGTAAGTACTTACGTGAGCCATCGTAAGTACTTTCATCGGCCATCGTAAGTACTTGCGTTTTTCGGGCTGATCCACGCCATGACTATGACTGAATTTACTTTACACCTATAGTGTTATTTTACTAAGATGCTTCACTCGTCAGTTCTTCGGGCTGACCCGTTATTCAGGTTAAAGCGGTTAGCAGGTTATAGAGCCGGGCAATAGGTTCAGCGAATCAAGGTTTTTCCAAAAAAATGATTAGCTTTGCATCATGAAAAGTTGGAAAAGCGGCGTTTTGACAGTGAAAAACGGTTGGAAAAGTGACGTTTTAAGGCTTTGAAATGGGTGGAAAAGATACTTTGCGGAAGAAAAAGATTGATGATATGAATTGGGAACAACTCCTTTCTAATAAACGGTTCGGGATGGAAGCCCTGCACGCCGTACGCAAGGACGACCGCACGGAGTTTCAGCGCGACTACGACCGGCTGATATTCTCGGCACCGTTCCGACGGTTGCAGAACAAGACCCAGGTGTTTCCGCTCCCGGGCAGCATCTTCGTACACAACCGACTGACGCACAGCCTGGAGGTATCGTGCGTGGGACGGTCGCTCGGTAACGATGTCTCCAAGCTGTTGCTGCTGAAGCACCCCGACCTGCAACAAGGATGCCCCTACCTGCAGGAGATTGGGGCTATCGTGTCCGCCGCCTGTCTGGCGCACGACTTGGGAAACCCTCCTTTCGGCCATTCGGGCGAGAAGGCCATAGACACCTACTTCTCCGAGGGGAAGGGACTGAGACTGAAGGAGCGGCTGAAAGAGGAGGAGTGGGCGGACTTCATCCATTTCGAAGGTAATGCCAACGCTTTCCGGCTGTTGACGCACCAGTTCAACGGACGGCGCAAGGGAGGGTTCGCCATGACCTACTCCACGCTGGCTTCCATCGTGAAATACCCCTTCTCGTCGCAACTGGCGCAGCGGAAAGGGAAGTTCGGCTTCTTCCTGAGCGACCAGGAGGGATACCTGAAGATAGCCCGGGAGCTGGGTATCAAACAACTGAGCAAGGAGGGCGAGCCGTTGCAGTTCGCACGCCATCCGCTAGTCTACTTGGTGGAGGCGGCGGACGACATCTGCTACCAGATTATGGACCTGGAGGACGCGCACAAACTGAAGATTCTCACCACGGAAGAGACCAAGGCGTTGTTGCTGGGGTTCTTCGACGAAGAGAAGCGGGCACACGCGCAAGAGATTTGCAACATGGTGCAGGATGTCAACGAGCAGATTGCTTACCTGCGCTCGGGAGCCATCGGCCGGCTGACGAAAGAGTGTACGCAGGTCTTCATCGACCACGAGGAGGAGATACTGGACGGCACGTTCCGGGGTTCGCTCATCAAGGGGATGTCGCCCTCGGTGAAGGAGGCTTACGACCGTTGCGCGGAGGTGTCGTTCAACCGCGTCTACCGTTCGAGGTATGTGTTGGACATCGAGCTGGCGGGTTTCCGTGTCATCAGCAGTCTCATCGACCTGATGATAGAGGCGGTGCTCGCACCTGACCACGCCTACTCGCGTCTGCTCATCGACCGCGTGTCGGAGCAGTACGACATGCGGTCGCCCACCCTCTACGGCAAGGTGCAGGCCGTGCTGGACTACATCTCGGGCATGACGGATGTCTTCGCGCTCGACCTCTACCGCAAAATCAACGGCAACAGTCTGTCGACCATCTGAGCCAAAGAACAAGCACCCGTTTCAGAATTGAGGAGAACATAAGTTAATGAAATAGCCCCTCGAAAAGACAAAGATTTATAAAAGAAAGGGTTGATGGGTTGTTGTGCAGGAAAAATGGTGTATATTTGTATGGGAATTGCGATTCAATCTAAGTATTCGAGTATGAAAAGAGTCAATAAAATGTCGGCCGATGATATCGCTAAGCTGAAAGCTGTAACATTATATGTTTTAGACAAGTGTGGAGAAACTGATTTCATCCATTTGTTTAAGATTATCTATTTTGCGGAGAGAAACCTCTATGCGAAATATGGCCAGCATCTTGTGAAGGATACTTTTGTGGCTATGGAGCATGGCCCGGTGCCTTCAAATCTTTATGACGCTCTAAAGTTGATGAATGGCAAGGGCGGCAATAAAGAAATGAAGCCCATTAGCGATTCTTTGCTTCCTGCTGGCGGGGAATGCGCCTGGTTCTTTGTGAAAGCGGGAGAGAAGCCCGATATGGATGAACTGAGTAGGGCGGAGGTCGAAGCTTTGGATGAAGCCATTGCAAAATACAAGGATATTGACACCAAGACCCTGTCGGAATTGTCTCATGATTCGGCTTGGCATGCGGCATGGGATCATAACCATAACGCAAAAATGGATTCTCTCGACATAGCCAAGGCAGGTAATGCTTCGAATGAATTCTTGGAGTATCTGAAAGACCAAGAGACCATCAATTCTTATTTGGGTGCATAAGCAATGGTGAACTTCAAAGATTTGCTTGGAGGAAGCGACCGGCTCAGTAAACTGCTTCTTGAAGCTGTAGAGGAGGGTGATGTCTATCGCCTGCACTTATCAACGGATGAGGGTATCATACCCAAGAATGCCGGGGATGAAGGGCGGAAGAAGTATTTCGTTGTTATAGGGAAAGACAAGGAAGGGAATGCGATAGGCTTTGTTCTGATTAATTCGGAAATAAACGAGCATCTTCCAGAAAGCAGACGCAAGCTACATTATTTGTTGAAGGCCGTTGACTATGACTTCCTGGACGAACAAGACCGCTATGTGGATTGCTCTGATTTTAAGAGAATATCCAAAGAGCGTTTCTCGGAATTGTTCTCGGCTGACAAGATGAAAGGTAAAATCAACGAGAATGATTTGATGGAGATTAGAAAAGCGATATGCTCTTATGAGAATGTATCCATGAAGCTATTGAAGCGATTTGGGCTTATATAGGATAATCGCAACCCTGACCCCCCCCCCTCAGAAGCGGACCTGCATCTGGGTGAGCAGGGCGTGCTGCTCCTTCTCGCCGACGTGTTTGGTCAGCCCGTAACCTACCTGGAGACGGCATTTGGGATAGAACCAATACTGAAGGCCGGTGCTGTAGCGGTTCGTCGTGCCGGACCAGATGTCGAGATGGTCGTACGAGACGACCCAGTCGAGATGGCGGACGAGGTTGTTCACGGTGCCCGTGGCGTAGAACCCCTTGCTGTCGGTATCTCCGTCCTTGCCCGTCATGTATTCGGAACGCAGGTTCAGCGGCCGGCTCTTCAGCTCCGCTCCGATGGCGTAGCGGTCGCGCCGGAAGTTGCCGTTCGCTTTCAGCCCACCGATAGCGGCCACGTCGCTCACGATGATGCCCGCCTCGTTGCGCACGGCGATGTTGCCCGTGCCTCGCAGTGCGGAGCCGCTGACGGTGAGCCCTTTCCACGGATGCCAGCTCAGCCGTGCCACAAAGTCCTTCTGTTGGTTATTGTCCGAGTTGTTGCGCCCCACCCCGTTCATCACCGCCAGGTCGTAGCTCAGAGCCCCGTTGAGGAGGTCGCCGTAGAGGGTCAGCCCGATGTCACGACCCGTAGCCCCCTTCATCATCAGTCCGCTGCCGCCGCCAATCATGTAGGAGGTGACGAGCGACGAGCAGTCGATTAGCTCGTGCAGGGTAGGGGAGATGGGGTTCTCGATGGAGAACGGGGTCTTGAACTGTCCCGCCTTGACGCTGACACCGCTGCAAAGGCGGTAGCTGAACCACAGCTCGAGCAACGAGGAGGAACGGAAGTTGTACATGGCATAGGCACGCAGACGGTCGTTCACCTGTGCGTCCGCCATCAGGATGACACGGGCGATGCGGAACTGGTTGCTCCCTTCCTCACCGCTGTAGTAATCGTATCCGGCCTGGGCGTATCCGCTCAGCTTGATGCGTTGCGCAAGGGTGTTGACGACTTCGCTGACGTTGCGCGTCTCGGGCTCCGCGGCGCGCGACGTTCCCACTCCGCCGATTGTCAGCAGCGTGCAGAGGATAATGATTGGCACTCTTCTCATCATAATGATTCCTAATGAAACCGCAAAGGTACGTTTATCAATTAAAATAGCCTAATTCTTACGGCATGTGTAGGCGAAAATGTTTATTTTCGCATCATCTTAGCGTGAGAATATGGAAATAAAAGTAATCAATAAGTCGAAACACCCCCTGCCACAGTACGCTACGGCGCAGTCGGCAGGCATGGATTTGCGCGCCAATCTGAGTGAACCCATCGTGCTGAAACCCCTTCAACGCTGCTTGGTGCCCACGGGTCTCTTTATGGCTCTGCCCGCAGGTTACGAGGCGCAGGTGCGTCCGCGCAGCGGACTGGCCTTGAAGAAGGGCATCACCGTGCTCAACGCTCCGGGCACCATTGATGCCGACTACCGGGGCGAGGTGGGGGTGATACTCATCAACCTCTCCGGCGAGGATTTCGTGATAGAAGACGGCGAACGCATCGCCCAGATGGTGATTGCCCGTCACGAACAGGCGGAGTGGAACGAGGTGGAACTCCTCGAAGAGACGGAACGCGGTGCGGGAGGCTTTGGCCACACCGGTAAACAATAAGAAGATGATGCGAAGATACAGTTGGTGGAACGGTTGCCTGATGGGCCTTGCGCTGCTGTGCGCGGCTTGCGGTTCTTCCCGAACGTCCGTGCGGAAGGGCACGGATGCCGTGCAGCGACAGGTGACGCTTACGGACGAAGAGCAGCGTAAGTTCGACTACCTCTTCCTCGAGGCGACCCGCATGAAGGAGAAGGGCGAGTACGACACCGCCTACGAGCTCTACAACCGTTGCCTCGAATTGCAGCCCCACTCCGCCGTGGTGCTCTATGAACTGGCTCACTTCTGCCTCTACCTGAACAAGCCCGATGAGGCGCAAGGACTGTTGGAGAAAGCCGTCGCCCTGTCGCCCGACAACCTCTGGTACAAGCAGAGCCTGGCGGCGTTCTATCAGCGGCGCGGCCTCACCGCCAAAGCCATAGAGGCGTACGAGCGGATAACCGAACAGTTCCCCAAGAACAGCGATGCGCTGATTGTTCTGGTGGACTTGTACGGACGCGAGGAACGCTACGCCGACGTGGTGAACGCCCTCGACCGCTTGGAGGTGAAGGAGGGAAAGTCGGAACAGATCAGCATGGAGAAGTTCCGCATGTACCAAAACCTCGGCGACAAGGAAAAAGCCTTTGACGAGATAGAGAGCTTGGTGAAGGAATACCCCAACGACCTGCACTACCAAGCCCTGTTGGGCAATACCTACCTCGGCAACGACAAGCCCGACGAGGCTTACGCCATCGTGCAGTCCATGCTCCGGGAAGAACCGGACAACACCTTGGCGCAACTGCTGCTCGCCTCCTGCTATGAGAAGAGCGGTCAGGACTCGCTCTACCGCAACCAGATGGATACCCTGATGCTCAACCCGAAACTGGATACGCCCACGAAGCTGGAGATGATGCGACGGGTGATTATTCGGGCCGAGCAAGCCAAACAGGACACCACGAAAGTGATGCCCTTCTTCCGCCGGCTGATGGCGCAAGAGACCGACAAGGCGGACTTGAGCATGCTCTGCGTGCAGTACCTCCTTTCCAAACGGGTGGACGAGTCGGTGCTGAAACCGGTGCTGAACCATATTCTCTCCATCGAGCCCGACAATACCGCCGCGCGCTTGGAGCTGCTCCGCTACGCGGTGCAGAAGAACGACTACGACGAAGCCATCCGCATCTGTCGCCCTGCCTTGGACTATAACCCCGACATACTGGAGTTCTACTACTACTTGGGAATCTCCTACTACCAGGTAGACCAGAAGGAACAGGCGCTTGGGACGTTCCAGAGAGGACTGAAACAGGCCACCGCGGAGAGCGACAAGAAGCTCGTCTCCCAGTTCTATGAAATCTCGGGAGACATCTATCACCAGCAGGGAGAGAAGGCGCGGGCCTTCGAGGCGTACGACTCCTGCTTGGTCTATAACCCCGCCAGCATCAGCGCCCTCAACAACTACGCCTATTACCTCTCGCTGGACAAGGTGCAGCTCGACAAGGCGGAGGAGATGAGCTACCGCACCGTGAAGGCGGAGCCGCAGAACGGTACCTACCTCGACACCTACGCTTGGATACTCTTCGAGAAAGGGCGTTATTCCGAGGCGCGCGTCTACATCGACGAGGCCATCAAGAACGGGGCGGGCGACGACAGCTCGGTGGTGCTGGAACATTGCGGCGACATCTATTACCATTGCGGCGAGAAGGAGGCCGCACTGGAATACTGGAAACGGGCGGCTGCCTTGGAACATGAGTCGAAGACGTTGGAAAAGAAGATTAAACTAAAAAGATATATCGCGGAATGAAGTCGTTCATGAAATATGGCTGGATGGCGCTGTGCGTCCTGCTCTTGGCGGCGTGCAAGACGAGCCATAGCGGACTTGCGTCCGGCAGCTTGAGCAGTGCCGAAGGCGCGGCGTTCGTCTCCGGGGTGATAGACAACGCCCTGACGTGTGAGTCTGTTACGGGAAAGATGAAGTTCGCCTTGGATGCCAACGGCAAACAGGTTTCGTTGGGCGGCAACCTCCGCATGAAACGCAACGACGTGATACAGCTCTCGTTGGTCGCTTTCGGATTGGTGGAGGCTGCCCGCATCGAGTTCACCGCCGATGAGGTGCTGGTGGTGGACCGCCTCAACAAGCAATATGTGCGGGCATCGTATGCGGATCTCGACTTTCTGAACGAGGCGGGGGTCAACTTCTACACCCTGCAGGCCCTGTTCTGGAACGAGCTCTTCTTGCCCGGTGGCGGCCAGGTGACGGCGGAGGAGAGCAAAGCCTTCAGCGTGACCAAGGAGTCCGACCAGGCGGTGCTGACGGGCAAGTCCAGCCGTCTGTTCTCCACACGCTTCTTCGCGTCGCTGGCGGACGGTCTGCTGCGGAAGACCGAGATAAGCACCGTTCCGCCTTACCGGCTCAACTGGAGCTACGAGGAGTTTACCCCGGTGGAGATGAAACCGTTCCCCGGGAAGATGCGGATAGACCTCGAAGGGCTGAACCGTCCGGCTACTATCACGTTGCGGCTGAGCAACGTGCGTGCCGATGCCGACTGGGAAACGCGCACGAAAGTCTCCGGCCGCTACAAACAGGTGACCACCGAAGACGTGCTTAAACTCTTATTAAAACTATAGTCATGAAACGGATACTGTTGTTGATAGTCGCTCTGCTGTCGCTCAGCCTGCTGCCTGCCCAGACCAACAAGACGATTAAGGAGTTGGAAAACCGGAGGGGTGAGCTGCAGGAGGACATCTCCCGTTCCGAGTCGCTGCTGCTCTCTACCAAGAAGGACGTGAAGAGCCAGCTCAACGACCTGTCGCTCATTACGAGCCAAATCTCCGCCCGTAAGAAACTGATAGGGCAGATAGAGAGCGACGTGAAGACCATGAACAACGAGATATACCGTTTGCAGAGGCAGCTCAACAAACTGAAGAGGGAGCTGAAGGAAAACCGCGACAAGTACGAGGCTTCAGTAAAGTATCTCTATAAGAACCGTTCCATACAGGAGAAGCTGATGTTCATCTTCTCCGCCCAGACGCTGAGCCAGACCCTCCGCCGTCTGCGCTATGTGCGCGAATACGCCACCTACCAGCGCATACAGGGCGAGGAGGTGATGAAGAAACAGGAACAGTTGAACAAGAAGAAGAAGGAGCTGGAACGGGCGCGGAAGGAAAAGACCGAACTGCTCTCCCTGAAGGAAGAGGAACAGGAGAAGCTGCAGGAACAGGAGCGGCAGCAGCGCACGTTGGTCTCTAACCTGCAGAAAAAGCAGAAAGGCTTGCAGAATGAGATAGCGCGCAAGCGCAGAGAGGCGCAGCAGCTCAATAACCAGATAGACCGGTTGATAGAGCAGGAGCTGGCCGCTGCAAGGAAACGCGATCAGCAGAACGGTGCGTCCGGCACAGCCAAGAGCGGAGGAACGAAGAAGGGTGGCACGGGAAAGGAGAAGCCGGGCAAGATGGAAGCCTACGAGATGAACGTGAGCGACCGCAAGCTCTCCGGCACTTTCGAGAAGAACCGGGGCAAGTTGCCGCCGCCCATCACTGGGCCATACCTCATCGTGAGCCATTACGGCACGCACGAGGTGACGGGACTCAAACACGTGAAGTTGGATAATAAAGGTATCGACATCAAGGGTCAGCGGGGAGCCAAGGCGCGCGCCATCTTCGCCGGCGAGGTGTCCGCCGTATTCCAGTACAACGGCATGGCCAACGTCCTTGTCCGCCACGGCCAGTACATCTCCGTCTACTGCAACCTGGCATCGACCTCCGTCAAGCGCGGACAGCACGTCGACACCAAGCAGACCATAGGCACTGTCAGCACCGACGCGACAGGCAACACCGTGCTCCACTTCCAGCTGCGCAAGGAGACCACCAAGCTGAACCCCGAAGTCTGGCTGGGTCGATAGGAACGGTGCACGAAGGTCTTCCGCACTGTTAAATATGTGAAAATAGTATAAAGGTCGGGGGGGGGGGTAATATGGAGGAGTTAAAATAAAAGGCTACCTTTGTCGCCAATGTTTTTACGCTCGCTATGTATACCTATTTAGATGTTGAGAGTGGCGAGTTTGGTTTTATGAAAGAAAGAAGATAAGGTATGATAGTCTACAATAGTCGCTTGGCAAAGTTTTTCCTTCGAGGTAAGAAAGGGAAGGGCTTCATTACATTATTCGGCATCTCGTTCACCACGGCCTCCAATTTCCTTCCCATGAACATCTCCTTGGAAATGAAAGTACACCGCCAGCAGTATTCCGAATGTTTTTGGGCTTCCGTCATACCTACCGTCATCCTTTGCGTATTTGTCTCCCCGTTCTTTGCGGTCGTGCCGTTCCTTACGTACCATATCCTTTATTGGCTCGAATACAAGGTGAAGGGTCACTCCGCGTTCGACTACGAGGCCCGATCGAACCACGATGACGCGGCCTACCCGGCGATGCGCCGGTCGTTCGCGTGGAAGAAGTGGTACTGGAAGAACCGTTCCTCCCACGCAAGCCATTGATAACGGAATCCCCTTGTCAGATTTTCAGACCGTCCAACATCTTCAGATAGAGTTCGATGGCCTCGTTTATTTCACGGAGCAGGATATACTCGTCCGCCGTGTGGGAGCGTGACGAACGTCCCGGTCCCATCTTGACTGACGGAAAGGACATCAACGCCTGGTCCGACAGGGTGGGCGAACCGAACGGCACGCGTCCCAACGCTACGGCGCGTTGCACGAAGGGGTGCGCCTCGTCGATGCGCGACGAGTTCAGCCGGAACGACCGTGCCTGCGCCTCGCACTGAATGTGTTGACGGATGAGTCCAAACAGCTCCTCGTTGGTGTAGAGCTCGTTGCTGCGGATGTCCACCACGAAGGTGCAACGGTCGGGCACCACATTGTGTTGCGTGCCGGCATTGATTTGCGTGACGCTCATCTTCACGGGTCCCAATAAGGGCGAAACCCTGTCGAACCGATAGTCACGGAACCACTCGATGTCCGTCAGCGTCTTGTAGATGGCGTTGTCTCCCTCTTCCCGCGCGGCGTGTCCCGACTTGCCGTAGGCCGTCACGTCCAGCACCATCAGTCCTTTTTCCGCAATGGCGGGCTGCATCTCCGTGGGCTCGCCCACCACGGCCATGGTGATAGGCGGAAGGATAGGCAGGACGCTCTCGATGCCGTTCTTGCCGGACACCTCCTCCTCGCAGGAAGCCAGGAAGATGAGGTTATACGCCTGCTCCCGCTTGCAAAGCTCCTTGAAGACCTGGAACAGCGACACGACGCTGGCACCCGCGTCGTTGCTCCCTAACCCGTACAGTTTCCCGTTGACCTCGGTAGGCTCAAACGGTTTCTTCATCCATCCGGCCACGGGCTTCACGGTGTCGATGTGCGAGTTCAGCAGGATGGTGGGGCGGTTGAGGTTGAACATCGGACTGACGCACCACACGTTGTTGCCCTTCCGGTTGGTCAGTACGCCACTCTCCTCGATAAACTCCTGCAGCACATTGGCTGCTTCCTCTTCCTCACGACTTACGGAGGGAGTCTGAATCAACGCTTTCAGCAAACGCACCGCTTCGCCGGTCAGCTCTTCTATGTCTGTCATCATACTTTCCATGCTTAATTTACGGCAAATGTACGGAGAAAAGGGGAAAGATAGGCGGAATCCCGGCATAATATTCGGGCAAGCTTGTGATTCTGCCCCCGATTTGCACTATCTTTGTACCGAATTTAAAACAACGATGATGGGTAATACTCCTCAATTAACCGCGCTTGTCCGTCGACAGGCCGACAAGTATGAAGAACGTGTGGCTCTTCGTTACCGTGATTATCAGAACGAACAATGGATACCTGTCACTTGGCGGCAGTTCTCGGACGTGGTCGACAAGGCCGCCTGTGCCCTCTATGCGCTGGGTGTGGAGGTACAGGAAAATATAGGAATCTTCTCGCAGAACAAGCCCGAGTGCCTCTACGTGGACTTTGCGGCCTTTGCCAACCGGGCAGTCACTATTCCGCTCTACGCCACCAGCTCCGAAGCCCAGGCGCAGTATATCGTCAACGACGCTTCCATCCGCTACCTGTTTGTGGGCGAACAGTATCAGTACGACGTGGCTTACCGTATCCATAGCCTCTGTCCCTCGTTGCAGCGGGTCATCATCTTCGACCCTACCGTTCGGCGCAATCCCGAGGATTGCGTCTCCGTCTTCTTCTCCGACTTCCTGCGGATGGATGAGGCCGGCGAGAACCTGAAAGAGGTGGAGCGTCGGGCGGCGGAAGCCACCACGAACGATTTGGCCAATATCCTCTACACCTCCGGCACGACGGGCGAATCCAAGGGCGTGATGCTCCATCACTCCTGTTACAACGAGGCTTTCCGCATCCATCAGATTCGCCTCACGAACCTGACCGACAAGGACGTGATTATGAACTTCCTCCCCCTGACGCATATCTTCGAGAAGGCGTGGATATTCTATTGCCTCGTGGTGGGGTGCGAAATCTGCGTCAACCTCCGTCCCGTGGACATCCAGAAGACCATCAAGGAGATTCATCCTACCTGTATGTGCGCCGTCCCCCGTTTCTGGGAGAAGGTCTACGCCGGGGTGCTGGAACAGATACACGCCGCCAACGGCATGAAACGCTGGCTGTTTGAGGATGCCGTGAAGGTGGGGCGTGAGTATAACCTCGAATACAAACGCATCGGCAAGGAACCGCCCATGTGGCTGACCATGAAATACAAGTTCTACGAGAAGACCGCCTACCAGCTCCTGAAGACTACGATAGGCATCGAGAACGGCAACTTCTTCCCGACGGCGGGTGCTGCCATACCGCAGGCGGTGGAGGAGTTTGTCCATTCGGTGGGCATCAACATGGTGGCTGGCTACGGACTGACGGAATCCACCGCCACGGTGTCGTGCGACGACCTGCCCCACTACGTCATCGGTTCGGTGGGACGGGTGATGCCCGGTGTGGAGGTGAAGATAGCCGAGAACGGCGAGATTCTGCTGCGCGGAAAGACCATCACCAAAGGCTACTACAAGAAGGAAGCCGTTACCCGGCAGGCTATCGATGCCGAGGGCTGGTTCCATACGGGCGACGTGGGCTACCTGCGGGGCGACTGCCTCTTCCTTACCGACCGGCTGAAAGACCTCTTCAAGACCTCCAACGGCAAGTACATCGCTCCGCAAGCCATAGAGAGCAAGCTGGTGGTGGACCGCTACATCGACCAGATAGCGGTCATCGCCGACCGCCGCAAGTTCGTGTCGGCACTGATTATCCCCAACTATAAGCTGGTGGAGGAGTACGCCGCCAGCAGGCACATCGCTTTCCGCGATCTGCCCGACTTGCTCCAGCAGGAGGCGATTATCGAACTCTTCAAAGAGCGGATTGACACGCTGCAGCAACAGCTGGCGCACTACGAACAGGTGAAGCGGTTCACGCTGTTGCCCGAGCCTTTCAGCATGAAACGCGGCGAGCTGACCAACACCTTGAAAATCCGTCGGCAGGTGCTCTACCAAAACTATGCGAAGGAGATTGACAAGATGTACGCGGAGTGACGCCTTGCGGAATCTCTTTGCGGACTATCTTGGGCGGCATGCTAATTTTTGTGCCGCCTTTGCTCTTTCCTTTCTAATAATTCCGTTACCTTTGCAACTATGATTACAATAGAACAACTCAAGGATATAAAAGAACGCGTCGAAGCGTTGAAACGTTACCTCGACATTGACTCCAAGCTGATACAGGTGGAGGAGGAGCAACTCCGTACCCAAGCCCCGGGATTCTGGGACGATGCCAAGGCGGCGGAGGCACAGATGAAGAAGGTGAAGACGCTGCAGGCGTGGATAAACGGCTACAACGAGGTGAAGGTGCTGGCCGACGAACTGGCGCTGGCTTTCGACTTCTACAAGGACGAGTTAGTCAGCGAGGGCGAGGTGGACGAAGCCTACCAGAAAGCCCTCAAGGCGGTAGAGGCGTTGGAACTGAAGAACATGTTGCGTCAGGAAGCCGACCAGATGGACTGCGTGCTGAAGATTAACTCCGGAGCGGGCGGCACCGAGAGCCAGGACTGGGCCTCCATGCTGATGCGTATGTATATGCGTTGGGGTGAGACCCATGGCTACAAGGTGACCATCGCCAACCTGCAGGAGGGTGACGAGGCCGGCATCAAGTCGGTGACGCTCGAAATCATGGGCGACTCCGCCTTCGGCTTCCTCAAGGGCGAGAACGGCGTGCATCGCCTGGTGCGCGTATCCCCCTACAACGCCCAAGGCAAGCGCATGACCTCTTTCTCCTCCGTGTTTGTCACTCCGCTGGTGGACGATTCCATCGAGGTGAACATCAGTCCTGCCTGTGTCTCGTGGGATACGTTCCGTTCCGGCGGTGCCGGCGGACAGAACGTGAACAAGGTGGAGTCCGGTGTGCGTCTGCGCTATCAGTACAAAGACCCCTATACCGGCGAGGAAGAGGAAATCCTCATCGAGAACACCGAGACGCGTGACCAACCCAAGAACAAGGAAAACGCGATGCGCCAACTGCGCTCCATCCTCTATAACAAGGAACTGCAGCACCGCATGGCCGAGCAGGCCAAGATAGAGGCGGGCAAGAAGAAGATTGAATGGGGTTCGCAAATCCGCAGTTACGTCTTCGATGACCGTCGGGTGAAAGACCATCGGACCAACTACCAGACCTCCGACGTGAACGGGGTGATGGACGGCAAGATTGACGAGTTCATCAAGGCATATCTGATGGAGTTCTCTGACTCAGAAAGTTAACACCTAAATATAAATGCTATATGAGTACCAAAAAAGTTAAAAGAGACGAGGCTCGTGAGAAACGTCAGGAAAAACAAGCTGAGAAAGTGGTGAACGGCATCTTCATCGGACTGATTGCTCTGGCCGTTATCGCCATCGTTTGTTTCTCCGTCTGGGGATAACCCGAAAGGGGCGGACGACAGCCCTTCGCTTCGTAGTCAATAAGTGCGCGGATTTGTGTTTACCTGCCTGTCGGGTATGTACAAATCCGCTTTTCGTTTGTGTGGGATTACTTCTCCGTGAAGCGGTGTACCATCGGGGTGATGACCCAATAGCCCAGTGCCGTTCCCAACGCCACGCCTACGCTGTTGGCGGCCATGTCCATCCAGTCGCCGCTACGGGTCTCGGTACAATACTCCTGCAACACCTCCATCAGTCCGCTGAGTGCCAACGGGAACAGGACGGTGAGCCAAAGGCGGGGACGCAAGGTGACGGGACGGTGGTGCCGGGCGTACTCAAACCAGATGACGCTGCACAGTCCGCCGTACATAATCAGGTGCGTCCACTTGTCGATGAAGGGGACATCGTCCAGCTCCGTCTCCGGCATCTTGCAGAGCGAGAGGAGGCAGATGGCACACACGACCAGGGTGGTCAGCGGATAGCGTTTGAGGAAAGTCGTCATAGCGGTAATCGTTTGATTGGTTTCGCAAAGGTACGCTATTTCTCCGACAATCGGCTGAAATCTCCCCTTTTTTACGTTCCTTCCGATATTTGGGCCTCGGATAGTGAGAATGGGACATTTCTTTTGCTACATTTGCAGAATCATTAAAATAAGTGTCGGGATTCTTTCAATTTGCCTACAGCGGATGGGGTTGTCCTTTCCACCATGCGGATAAACTGACAGATACCAAAGATTAAATCGAAAAACAAGATAAATACAATGAGTGCGGAGAGAGCGAATTTTGGCAGCAAGCTGGCTGCGATATTGGCGGCGGCGGGTTCTGCCGTGGGGTTAGGAAATATTTGGCGTTTCCCTTATGAAACGGGTCAGCACGGTGGCGCGGCCTTCATCTTGGTCTACATCGTCTGTGTGCTTCTCTTGGGCGTGCCGGTGATGATTTCCGAGTTTGTCATCGGTCGGCGTTCGCGTGCCAATACGGCTCGTGCCTATCGCATTCTGGCCCCCAAGTCCCCTTTGCGTTGGGTAGGATACATGGGTGTGCTGACGGGTTTCCTCATCCTGAGTTACTACACCGTAGTGGCAGGATGGACCTTGGAGTATCTCGTTGAGGCCGGTTGCGGCGAGTTTGCCGGCAAGACCCCCGAAGCGTTTACGCAAGACTTCGCCTCGTTCTCGCAAGACCCGTGGCGGCCGTTGCTGTGGCTCTGCGTCTTCATGTTCCTCACCCATTTCGTGGTGGTGAAAGGCGTGGAGAAAGGCATTGAACGATCCGCCAACGTGCTGATGCCCCTGCTCTTTATCCTTATTATCATATTGGCAGGCTGTTCCATCTCCTTGCCCAACGCTTCCAAAGGATTGGAGTTCTTGCTGAAGCCCGATTTCTCGAAGATAGACAGCGGCGTCTTCTTCGGAGCTATGGGACAGGCCTTCTTCTCGTTGAGCTTGGGCATGGGATGCCTCTGTACCTACGCTTCCTATTTCAGCAAGGAGACCAACCTGTCCCGCACCGCGTTGGGCGTGGGCACCATCGATACCATGGTGGCCATCCTGGCGGGATTGATTATCTTCCCTGCCGCCTTCTCCGTGGGCATCAGTCCCGACGCGGGTCCCTCGCTCATCTTCATCACGTTGCCCAATGTCTTCCAGCAAGCCTTTGCCGGGATGCCGGTGTTGGCGTGGGTGTTTGCCGTGATGTTCTACGTGCTGTTGTCACTGGCGGCTCTCACCTCCACCATCTCCATCCACGAGGTGGTGACGGCTTTCGTACACGAGGAGTTTGGCCTTTCGCGCTCTGCCAGTGCTCGTTGGGTGACGGGCTTTTGTCTCTTCTTGGGTGTGCTCTGCTCACTCTCGTTGGGCGTGCTTCAGCACGTTACCGTAGGCGGCTTGGGCTTCTTCGACCTGTTCGACTTCCTCACCGCCAAGATGCTGTTGCCGTTGGGCGGCATGCTCATCTGCATCTTCACCGGATGGATGCTCGACCGCAAGGCACTGTACGATGAGGTGAGCAACGGAGGCACTTTGCGGGTGCCTTTCTTCAAACTGTACCTGTTCATCCTGAAGTTTATCGCCCCCGTGGCTATCGCCGTTGTCTTCCTCAATGAGCTCGGCCTCTTTTGATGGATGAAGGGCTGGTTTTTCTACCTCTCCAAGTCCGAACGCCGGGGTCTCGTCGCCCTGTCCGTATTGGTGACGCTATTGGCTACGGTTCTGTGTTGTTGCCGGTTGGGTCTTGTCGGCTCTTCGGAACGAACCTTGACACACGCCGACAGCCTCCGTATAGACTCCGCGTTGGCGCGACTGGCAGGAGGCGAACGCAGGGTGGAATCCCGTCAGCAGACCTGTCAGACTTCTCAGCAACCGCCTCTGTTGGCTAAGTTCGACCCCAATGAGGCCGATTCTTCACGGCTTTCCCGGTTAGGACTTTCCTCCTTTGTCGTCCGCAACATCCTTCGCTATCGTGAGAAGGGCGGCGTGTTCCGCACGGTGGAGTCTTTCGCCAAGCTCTACGGACTTCCTGCGCAGCAGTATGAACAACTGAAACCCTACATCGTGATAGGGGAGGAGTACGTGCCCAAGCCCAAGCTGCGCCAAGCGGACACGCTGTCCGCACCGCCCGCGGCCGGTGCCCCTCAACCCCGTAGACGGGAACGGGTGGAGAAGTATCCCGAGGGAACGGTCGTCGACCTCAATCGGGCGGACACTGCGGAACTGAAACGCATACCCGGCATAGGCAGCGGCTATGCCCGGCAGATAGTGGCGCACCGTGCCCGCTTGGGCGGATACTATGCGGTGGAGCAATTGCGGGAGATTACCTCACTGCCGGATTCCGTTCACCGTTGGTTTCGTGTGACCGCCCCTCCGGGTCAGCCGTTGAGGGTGAACCGCATGGATGTGGAGCAGTTGCGCCGTCATCCCTATCTCAACTTCTACCAGGCGAAGGTCATCGTGGAGCACCGTCGCAAGTTCGGTAAACTGAAAAGTCTTTCCCAGCTATCCACTTACGAAGCGTTCACTGAGAAAGACTTGAAACGTTTGTCGCACTATGTCACCTTTGACTGACGGTGCTTGGACGGTCATTCCGGGATGTATCCGGCCGCCTTGGCGATGAGGCGTGGAATCTCCGCGTTGTCCGTCCGCTTGCAGAAGAGGTTCGCACCAGCACCGATGGCGAACACGGGAACCCATTCGGCCGTGTGGCCGCCGCTGGTCCAGCCCAACAGCGCCTGTTCGCTCAGGATGGCTATGGCAACTGCCGACAACGGCTCATCCTTTTGGTACTCGCTCTCTTTCAGAGCTACCTCTTTTCCGCTGAACGACTCCGTGTAGACCTGTTTCAGCCGCGCTTCCTGCTTGGCGGTCAGCTTTATCTCGTCCCAGAAGCCGAAGTTCTCCTTCAGTGCCTTCTGAATCATCTCCCAAGTAACCTTGTTCCTTGTCTCCTTGCGCAGGTTGTTCAGGTAAGTGGTGAACACCCGCTCGCTCATCTTCTGCTGTGCGAGTACTTTGGTATTCAGGTCGTAGATGTTGTTGATGCCCATGCCCAAGCCGCCGGTCTCGTGGTCCGCCGTTATCACAATCAGGGTCTCGTCGGGATGTTGCAGGTAGAACCGGTAAGCCTCGTTCACCGCCTTGTCCAGGTCGATGACCTCCTGCACCATCGTGCCCGCGTCGTGGCTATGGTTGGCCCAGTCAATCTGTCCCCCTTCCACCATGAAGAAGAACCCTTTCGACAAGTCGCGCGAGAAGAAGTCGATGCCTGCCTTGACAATCTGCTGCAGGCTCATGTCGTCCGCCTGCCGGTCGATGGCGTACGGGATGGACTTGGCCGGCTTGCCCTCGGGTTGCAGCAACAGCACCTTCTCCCGCTTCTCGTCCTTGGCGTAAGCGTCGTATCCGCGATAGATGGTGTACCCCGCCTCTTCCACGATGGAGTAAAGACTGGGCTGGTCTCCCCTCTTGCCCGTAGGCTGCAGGAAGTCGGATCCGGCGAAGAAGTCGAACCCGGAGGTAGCGAGCTGCTTGCCTATCTCGTAATAATTCCTTCTGTTGGGTTGATGGGCGTAGAAAGCCCCCGGAGTGGCGTGGTCGATGCTCACCGAAGTGCTGACACCTACCCTTGCACCCTGTCTCTTTGCCCACACGCCGATGCTGCTCACGGCCGTTTGCTTGTCGGGCAGCATGCCCAGAACACCGTTGTTCGTCTTGTGCCCCGTAGCCAAGGCCGTACCCGATGCCGAAGAGTCCGTCACCCGGTTGCTCAACGAATAGGTGGTGGCCACCGTCGTGTAGGGGAATGTGCTCATCAGCAAGAGCGAGGGATTGCGTCGTCCCTCCATTTCGCCTTGGAACACCTCCGTGGCGTTGACATGGTTCACGCCCATGCCGTCACCGATGAAGAAGAAAACATATTTCGCCTGTTGGGCAAAGCTTGCCACCGCCAGCAGGCACATTCCGATGAAAACAATTGAATACCTTTTCATGATAGTTTGTTTGAAGTATAATGAGTTTAATTCTGACCGCAAATGTAGCGAAAAGTTTAACTACTTGGCACGGCTGACGTAAGTACTTACATGAGCCAACGTAAGTACTTACGTGAGCCATCGTAAGTACTTTCATCGACCAACGTAAGTACTTGCGTTTTTCGGCCTGCGTTTCACGCGGAATCGTGCCGACAAATACCTACTTATTGGTATTTGCCGGAAACCCATTTTATCCCTACCTTTGCCAGCTGATATACCGTATGCTGAACAGACAGGTACGCGAATAAGGTAAATAGAGATAAATACAGATATGGAGAACATCATTGAATGCAAGAATCTGACGCACTACTACGGTAAGCGGATGATTTACGAGAATCTGAGTTTCAATGTTCCCAAGGGGCGCATTCTGGGCCTTTTGGGCAAGAACGGAACGGGCAAGACAACCACCATCAACATCCTGAGCGGTTACTTGCAGCCGCGCTCGGGCGAGTGCCGCATCTTCGGCGAGGAGATTAGCCACATGCATCCCTCGTTGCGCAAGAACATCGGTCTGCTGATTGAGGGCCACGTGCAGTATCAGTTCATGACCATCCGTGAGATAGAGAAGTTCTACTCCGCCTTCTATCCCGGACAGTGGCGACGCGAAGCCTACTATGGCTTGATGGAGAAACTGAAGGTTGCCCCCGGACAGCTCATCTCGCGCATGTCATGCGGCCAGCGTTCCCAAGTAGCGTTGGGCATCATCCTGGCGCAGAACCCCGAGCTGCTGATATTGGACGACTTCTCCTTGGGTCTCGACCCCGGCTATCGCCGCCTCTTCGTGGACTACCTGCGCGACTACGCCCGCTCCGAGAACAAGACCGTGTTCCTCACCTCGCACATCATCCAGGACATGGAGCGGCTCATCGACGACTGCATCATCATGGACTACGGGAGCATCCTCGTGCAGCAGCCCGTGAACGAGCTGCTCTCCACCCTGCACCGCTTTACCTGCACCGTGCCGGAGGACTACACGATGCCCGAGGACAAACGCTTCTACCACCCGTCCGTGCTCCGCACCGAGCTGGAGACCTTCTCGTTCCTGACGAAAGACGAGGTGGAGCAGAGCCTCAAGTCGCTCAACGTACCCTACAAGGAGTTGAAGTGTGAGAGTGTAAACCTGGAGGATGCCTTCATTGGCCTCACCGGGAAATATTGATTACATAATACGAAAGAAAGATGAACGCTATATTTTATAAGGAATGGATCAAGACGCGGTGGTACTCGCTCTTGGCCTTGGTGGCGACGTTGGGCTTTGCCGGGTACGCCATGCTGCGCATCAACAAGGTGGTCAACCTCAAGGGGGTGGACCACGTGTGGGAAATCATGCTGATGAAAGACACCACTTTCATCGAGCTGATCCAGTACGTACCCCTCTTGGTGGGTATCCTCTTTGCCGTGGTGCAGTTTGTGCCCGAGATGTACCACAAATGCCTGAAGCTGACGCTGCACCTGCCCTATCCGCAACTGAAGATGGTCAACTTCATGCTCCTCTATGGCATCGTGGCGCTCTGCCTCTGCTTTGCCACCAATTTCATCCTGATGTTCGCCTATCTGCAGAGCATTCTGGCTCCGGAGCTCTATAGCCGGGTGCTGCTTACCGCACTCCCCTGGTATCTGGCCGGCATCGAAGCCTACCTGTTGGTGGCGTGGATTTGCCTCGAGCCGACTTGGAAACGCCGCCTGCTCAACGCGGTGGTGTCGTTGCTGGTCCTGCGGGTCTTCCTCCTCTCTACGCTGCCCGAAGCCTACAACGGGTTCCTCCCTTGGTTGGTGCTCTACACGTTGCTGACCGTCAGCTTCTCGTGGCTCTCCATCAACCGCTTCAAGATCGGCAAACAAGATTAAACGGATAACAAACAATAAAACACAGCACAATGATACGTTTTAGTAAGATATTCTTAGGTGTCACCATCCTGTTGCTGTTGCTTTGGCAACTGCCCTGGTGCTACTCTTTCTTCACGGCCTCTTCGTCCAAGTCCGCCTTCTGCATCTACAGCACGCTGCGGGGCGAGTTCATCGCCATGGGCTTCGATGACGCGCAGGGCAAGTTCATTCGTCAGGACGAGTCGGGCAACAACTACACACAGGAGCAGACCGACAGCCTGCTGCCCTTCTTCTATGTTCGTCAGCTGATGGCGGACGAGCGTTTCCCGGACACCGTCAACGGCACGGCACTCACGCCGCGTGAGGTGCAGGTGAACAACTTCAACTTCCGCGCCTCGGCACAGGACTTCAACGCCCCCAAGGTAGGTCTCTATCCCTTGCTGGAGAGCATGTCCAAACGGGTGGAGCTCTCCATGCCCGACGACGTGTTCCGCATCACCTCCAAGCGGATGGAGTTCGTGAAGATGGAGACCAACTCCATCGACGAGCGGAAGAGCGAACTCTTCACCTCGATGCTGCGGAAGAAGGGCTTTGCCTTCCCAGCCACGGAGATTGCCGGCAACCCCAGCGCCCGCAAGGAGTATGACGAGGGCTACCTGATACTGGACAAGGAGGGCAAGCTCTTCCACGTGAAGATGACGAAAGGCCGTCCCTACGTGCGTCCCATCGAGCTGCCCGAGGGTCTGAAACTGAAGCACCTGTTCGTCACCGAGTTCACCAACCGCGAGACCTTGGGCTACCTTACCGACGCGGACAACCGCTTCTACGTGTTGCTCAACAAAAGCTACGAGGTGATAAAGACCGGCGTGGAGTCGTACGACCCCGAGAAGGACGGGCTGCTGATATTCGGTAATATGTTCGACTGGACCGTGCGTGTCACCACGGACAAGGAGGTCTGCTATTACGCCCTGTCCGCCTCCGACTTCTCGCTGATACGCAAGAAGGTTGTGGAGGAAGACGACACCTCGTTCTCCATCCTCTCCTTCACGTCGTACAAGGACAAGTTCGTGAAGCCTCGCTTCTTTTAACCTTATACGAACGGTGGCTGAAACTGAGACGTTTCAGCCACCGTTTCGCTTGGTACAAGCTCCCGATTTCGGGCAGATAGGACCGTTTATGCCGTAGAATACTTATTCGTAGGTAACGAGACCCTGCGGAAATACCAATATATGACGATTGTAGGTTTTTTGCGAACAAAATACTTTTGTAGGCCTAAAACTGAACAGTCAAGATATGATACGAAGCATATTATATGGGTTTGTCGGGTTGCTGCTATTTGCGACAAATAGCGCGGCCCAGTCTCTTTCAGTCAGCGTCTCGGGTATCGTCTGCGACGAACAGACTCGCCAGCCGCTGCCTTTCGCCACGATACAGGTGAAGGCGGACAACGGCAAGACGGCGGGAACGGCCTCTGACGAAAAGGGCAGGTTCGACCTGCGCAGCCTCTCTCTCGGTAAGGACGAGGCTACGCTCACCGTCAGCTACGTGGGCTATCAGCTGCTGACCCGTAGGGTTTCCCTCAAGAAGAACCTGTTCCTCTCCCTCTACATGAAACCTGTCGAGGAGAACCTGCACGAGGTGGTGGTGACGGCTTCCGAGTCGAGAGACATCACCAGTGCTTCGCGCATCGACCGCACGGCAATGGAACACCTGCAACCGACCAGCTTCACCGACCTGTTGGCACTGCTCCCTGGCGGTTCCACCAGCAATCCGGTGATGAACCGGGCGAACATCATCACCCTGCGCGAGGCGGGCATCTCCAGTTCCAACTACGACACGGGCTCACTCGGCACGCAGTTCATCATCGACGGCACGCCCCTCAACGTGGATGCCAACCTGCAGGCCGTCACGGCGGACATCTCCGACTTCAGCGACCGTAGCTCCGTGAACGCTGGTGTGGACATGCGCCAGATTTCTACCGACAACATCGAGAGCGTGGAGATTGTCCGAGGTATCCCCTCCGTGCAATATAGCGACCTGACCAGCGGACTGGTGCTGATAAAGCGCAAGCTCTCTGCTTCTCCGTTGGAGGCTCGCTTCAAGGCCGACCAGTACGGCAAGCTCTTCGCCGTGGGCAAAGGAGTGGAGTGGGAGAAGCAAAACTTCGTGCTCAATGCCGACCTCAGCTACATGGACTCCAAGGCTGACCCGCGTGACCGCAATGAGAACTACAAACGCATCAACTCCTCCGTCCGTACCTCCAAACGCTGGTATCCCTCGGCATACCTCATCCGTTGGAACGCGACGGCCTCCTATAACGCCAACATCGACGGGGCGAAGACCGACCCGGACATTGGCGTGCAGAACAGTTTCAAGTCGACCAACCACGCGTTGGCGTTGACCAACCAGTTCACCATAACCCCCGTGAAGGAGGGCTTCTTCCGGGGCATCGACCTGAACCTCTCCGCCAACATGTCGTGGGAGAAAATCAAACGCTCGCGCCTCACGGTGCTCGACCGTGACCGCATTGCCCCTACGCACGTCACCCAGTACAACGGCGAGGAGTACGACGCGGAGATTCTACCTTATAAATATATGGCCGAGACGACGGTGGACGGCAAGCCGCTGAACCTCTACGCTTCGCTGAACGCACACTTCGAGCAGCGGACGGGCTTCCTCTATCACAAACTGTTGGTAGGAGGCAAATGGAACTATGCCAAGAACTATGGCGAGGGACAGGTGTACGACGTGACCCGTCCGCTCGACCCGACCTATCACTCCACCCGTCCCCGTCGCTATTGCGACATCCCTGCTTCCGAGAAGATTTCCCTCTTCGTGGAAGACCGTATGCAAGCCTCGTGGGGCAAGCACCGGTTTGAACTGCAGGTGGGCGTGAGCGCCAACTCGCTGCTCAACCTCGACAGTCGCTACGCCATGGACGGCAAGTACTACTTCGACCCGCGTGTGAACGCCCAATGGAAACTGCCTGCCATTGACCTCGGTGGCGACAAGCTGCATGTCGACCTGACCGCCGGCGTGGGTTACCTCACCAAGATGCCTACACTGGATATGCTCTATCCCGAGACACTCTACCATGACATCGTGCAGATGAGCTACTACCATATGAATAAGGAGTATCGTCGGGTGAACCTCGTCTCGTACATCATCGACCCGACGAACTACGACATCAAACCCGCCAAGAACCTGAAGTGGGAGGTGCGCCTGGGCTTCGACTACCATCAGAACACCTTCTCCATCACCTACTTCCGTGAGGACATGAAGGACGGGTTCCGCTCGGTGAGCGAATACCTGCCTTATACCTATAAGGACTACGACGAGAGTGTCATCGACGCAAGCACGCTCACCGGACCTCCTTCGTTGGATACTACCCCGTATGAGGTGAAGACCTGCCTGGACGGATATAGCAAGACCGGCAACGGCAGCCGCACACTGAAACAAGGTATCGAGTTCCAGCTCGCCACCGAACGCTTCAAAGGCATCAACACCCGCTTTACGGTGAACGGCGCATGGTTCCGCACCATCTACCAGAACAGTCTGCCGCAATACTATACCGTATCCAACATGGTGGGCAACGTTGCCGTGAGCGACCTTTACGTCGGCGTCTACAACCGGGTGGACGACTATCTGCGCGAGTACTTCAACACCAACTTCATCATAGACACCAATCTGCCCAAGTTGGGACTGAAGTTCAGCGTCACGGCCGAGTGCCAGTGGTACGCCATGTCGCAAAACAAGGATACCGACGGTACGCCTATCGCCTATATGGACACGACAGGCGAGCTGAAGACATTTACCGAAGCGGACAAGAACGACCTCTACAAACGTTACTTGGTAAGGGAATCGCGCGTGGGCAACACGAAAACTCGCACGCCGTTCTATGCCTATCTCAACTTCAAGGTGACGAAGGAGTTTACCAAGAACATCGGCATGTCGCTCTTCATCGACCGCTTGGTGGACTATGTGCCCGACTACACGCGTAACGGAGTGGAGGTGCGCCGTACGGCAGCCAGCCCCTATTTCGGAATGGAAATGAATATCAAACTTTAATATAAAACAAAAAACGACGTATGAAATTAAGAACATTATTTTCTGCATGCTGCTTTTTGATAGCAGGTATTGGTTTCGTCGCTTGTGAGGACAACGACGTGAAGAAGGTAACGACATCCGTAACGCTGAAAGCTCCCGACTATTTGAGCGATAAGAATCCGGATGTAGCATTGAACGAGGTAATTGTGAAGAACGTCAACACAGGCGTTGAGTCTGTGGTATATTCAACGAAGGAGACCAAAGCCGACAAGACGGCTTACGTGGAATCCGTAACCGTAGAGATTACCGTTCCCGAAGGTTTCTACAACATTACCATGAACGGTACCATCTCTTATGACAACAACGGGGAACGTACCTCCACGGGGCTTCGCTCATACCAGGAGGCCGTCACCATGACCGAGGAGACCGCCAATGTGCCCGTTCAGGCCGATAACTCTTTCGTCTATTCACCGGAGGCTGAGAGCGAAGGCGCAAATGGCGACTTCGTGATTGCCGAAATCTTCTTTGCCGGCACGGCGACCCCGGAGGGTAAGCAGTATAGCTATGACACGTACCTCCGTGTGTACAACAACTCCAACGATACGTTGCTTGCCGATGGACTGGCCATTGCAGAGTCTGACCTTTTGACGAATTCAAAAAGGGATGAGATGAATCCCAACTTCATCAACGAACGTTTCGCTTTCCGCTTTATGTACCGCATCCCGATGGGAACCAATCTTTATGTCGCTCCGGGCGAATCCATCCTCTTGGCCGACTGTGCCGTGGATCATACAAGCAGCAACGTCAATTCGTACGATTTGAGCAAGGCTGACTTCGAATGGTACGATGAGTCTTCCAATCCGAACTTCCTTGATTTGGACAACACCGCGGTGCCTAATATGGAAAAGGTCTACTCGTATTCAAAGACCGTCACCCGTTTGACGACGCAAGGAAACTGTGCATACGCCCTGTTGCGTATCGACGATTCTCAATACGCTACCGCAGAGGCTTTCATGGCGGATTCGACCAACTACTATAACTATGACTATAAGTTTACCAACACATACAACGGAAAAACGTATGACCTTAAGGGCAAGTGCTGGACTGCACCCAACAGTTGGGTAATTGATGCAGTGAACTGCTCTCCGCTTTCTGAATACCAGTGGTTGGTAACCTCTCCCGCTTTGGATAAAGGCTATACACATGTAACGGAAACTCCGAAAGACGAAAACCGCTTCGGCAAGTCTGTCCGTCGTCGTGTCGCCGCAGGCAAGAAGTTGCAGGACAGCAACGACTCTACACTTGACTTCGTGGTGGTGACAGCCGATCCGTATTACAAATTTCACGATTAACAGACCGACTGGTCGACTTTGCGATACTGACGCATGAAACGACGACTGATAACCATTCAACTACTATTCCTGACGGTTGTGTCCACCCTCGCGCAGGGGGCGGACACAACCTCGCTGTCTGTGCGTACGCTCCAACACACCGCGTTGGCGGAGAACTTCGTGGCTCTCCCGTTCGAGAACCCGGCAATGAACTACTTCCGTCATCAGGTGTCGCTCTCCAACCTCTTTGTCTCCTTGGACAACCAAAAGGAGAGCACTCCCTTGGTAGCCGAGGAGGGTGACGGATGGAGAGGCTTCCGCGTGACGGCGGACTCCTACGTGCGCCTGACCGAAAACTCGCGGGTGTGGGGCGAAGCCTACTACCGCAACGGCACGCGTACCCGCGTGAAATGGAATGAGACCTCCGACTACGAGCAAATCTATCCCTACGTGGTGGCCGACAGCTTGTGCGGCGACATGAAGTCCGAGACCTACTTCTTCCACGGCGGCTATGCGCAGCACACGGGGCGTTGGACTTACGGCTTGAGTTTCAGGTACAAGGCACTGTTGGAGTATCGTGATGTCGACCCGCGTCCCCGCAACATCACCGCCGACCTCGACTTCCGTCTGGGCGCGACCTACGCGTTGCGCGACTATGTCTTGGGACTCTCCGCGGAGGTTCACCGCTACAAGCAGAACGGAAACATCACCTATTACAATGAGTTGGGTACGACCAAGACGTACCAACTGACCGGCTTGGGTACCAGCTACATCCGTTTCGACGGCGCGCGCAACAACTACAGCTACGAAGGAATGACTTACGGTGCCACCCTCTCGTTGCTGCCGCTCAGCGGCAACGGCGTTTCGGGCGCGGCCTACGTCCGCTCCTCCTCGTTGATGAAGAAACTCCCCGATGTGGGCAATATCAAGCTCAACGAGGCAAGCACCTTGGAGTATGGCGCCGAACTGGCATGGAAGCACTTCGGTCGACAGAACGCCTACGGCATCAAGGTGGAGGCTGCCTGCAAGGACCGTACGGGCACGGAGAACATCTTCGGCGATGCTGCCAGCAACCTCTATCCGCTAATCTCCTCCGTGGACGCTTTCAAGAGCAACCGTCAGCAGGCGGGGCTCTCCCTCTTCTACGAACGGCAACAGACCGATGGTTGGCGCTGGAGCGTAGTGCCCGGCGTGGGCTACCGTCACCGCAAGGACAGCTACTCGTCGCTCGACAAGTTCATGGAATACAGCCACGTGGATGCACACTTGGCGTTGAACTCCGCCCTCCGCTTCGGGAATGACGTGGTGGAAGGCCGTGTGTGGGGTGTCCGTCAGATGAAGTTGGATGCCGACCTGCAAGCCGGTACGGCTGTGGTCAACTACGCCAAGGTGATGCTCCTGCAAAACTACCGGATGCAAAGTGCAGGATGCTCGCTCTACGGGGCTTCCCTCCGTTGGCTCCATCCCCTGAAACCCGCGTTGGCGCTCACTGCCGAGCTGGGTTGGCAACAGGGATTCTATGACGGCATGGACGAAGACAACCACCGGCTTTGGCTGAGCGTGGGAGTTTCGCTCTAAGCGGACGATTTGTAGTTTTTATTAAGAAATAAGTACATATTTTCCTAATTGGGAGTTCCGGTTAGGGAAATATGTTTTTTTATATTATCTTTGCCACGTAACTCTAATAAATTAAAAATCCGAACGTTATCATGAGAAGAATTATCTGTCTAATTGGTGCTTTCTGCACCCTGCTTTCTGTTATGGCGCAAAACACCGCCGACGTATGGAAACAATGTAAGGCGATAGAGGAGAGTATCCAAGTCCCCTCTTTCGGCGACAAAGTCTATAATATCCTCGACTTCGGGGCTAAGGCCGGATGGCAAGGCGAGGAGCAACTCTGCCACGATGCCATCAACCTGGCGATTACCACCTGCAGCACGCACGGCGGCGGTACGGTAGTCGTGCCGGCAGGTGTCTACTACTGCGGCCCTCTCACCATGAAGAGCAACGTGAATCTCCGCGTAGAGAAAGACGCTGAACTGAAGTTCGTCTTCGACCTCCACCTCTACACGCCCACCGTGCCGACCCGTTGGGAGGGTGTGGACTGCTACAACCTTCATCCGCTCATCTACGCCTATGGTGAGAGCAACTTCGCCATCACCGGTGAAGGAACCATCGACGCACAAGGCAGCAACGAGACGTGGTGGCCCATGTGCGGCGATTCCAAACGCTACGGCTGGAAGGAGGGTATGATAGCCCAGCGCAACGGCGGCCGTGCCAAACTGCTGGCGTACGCCGAGACCTTCGCGCCGATGGACAAGCGACAGATGACCATCGAGGACGGTCTGCGTCCCCAGTTGGTGAACTTCAACCGCTGCAACACCATACTCCTGGAGGGTATCACCCTGCGTAACTCACCCTTCTGGTGCATCCATCCGCTCTTTTGCGAGAACCTCACGGTGCGCGACGTGAAAGTCATCAACCACGGACCCAACGGTGACGGATGCGACCCCGAGTCGTGCAAGAACGTCCTCATCGAGAACTGTCTCTTTGAGACGGGCGACGACTGCATCGCCATCAAGAGCGGACGCAACGCAGACGGACGCAAATGGAACGTTCCCAGCGAGAACATCATCGTGCGCAACTGCACGATGAAAGACGGACACGGCGGCGTGGTGATAGGCAGCGAGATTGCCGGAGGTTTCCGCAACCTCTTCGTGGAGAACTGCAAGATGGACAGCCCCAACCTGGACCGTGTCATCCGCATCAAGACGAACAACTGCCGCGGCGGTGTCATCGAGAACATCTATGTGCGCAACATCGAAGTGGGGCAGTGCCGTGAAGCGGTGCTCAAGATAAACCTCGTGTACGAGAGCCGCGAGCAGTGCGACCGCAGCTTCCCGCCCTTTGTGCGCAATGTCTTCATGGACAACGTGACGAGCCAGAAGAGCCGTTACGGCGTGCTCATTACCGGCTACGACGACCGCTACAACGTGGAGAACATCCACGTGAGCAACTGTAGCTTCAACAACGTGGAGAAAGATCCGGGCACCTCCGTGGTGGGTGCCAAGGATGTTTACTATAACAACCTGACGATTAACGGAAAGCCTGTTAAGTAACAGCCCTGAAAAGACTAAACGAAATCAAACATATTATTGGATATAGAGAGAATTAACAAGGGTAATAAATCAACTAAAAAGTGTTTTTAAGTATGAAGAGAAAGACTATGCGAGTAGGTTTCTGCTTGATGATGCTCCTTCTGTCGCTGCCTCACGATGTGGGGGGGGCAACTGTCGGAGCGGCGGTCGTCAGCGGAACGGTTGAGGGTCAACTGCCGACCACCTCGGGTGACGACAACACGCCTCAACGCAAGAATGGAGAAGTGGTCTACAGCGGCCGTGTAGTGGACGCGAACGGTGATGCCGTGATTGGCGGCGCTGTGGTGGTGCCCGGTACAGGCAAAGGCGTTACCACCGATGTGGAAGGACGTTTCCGCATCTCCTTGCCCAAGAGTGACCGCACCACGTTGCAGTTCTCCTACGTAGGAATGAAGACCGTTACGCTCAGCTTCAACGGTCAGACCGACCACACGAATATCAGCGTTGTCCTCGAAGACGACAACCAACTCTCCGAGGTGGTTGTCAATGGTATCTATACCCGCAAGGCGGAGAGCTTCACCGGTTCGGCTACCACCGTGTCGGGTAACGACCTGCGCCGTGTGAGCAACCAAAACCTGCTCCAGAGCTTGAAGAGCCTTGACCCCACGGTCTACATCGCCGATAACCTGACGATGGGTTCCGACCCGAACTCTACACCGACCATCTCCATGCGCGGTACTTCCAGTTTCCCGGCAGAGACCTCCTCGTTGAAGAGCAGCTACCAGAACCAACCGAATGAGCCGCTCTTTATCCTCGACGGTTTCGAAACATCGGCAGAGCGCGTGAAAGACCTCGACATGAACCGCGTGGAGAGTGTCACCATCCTGAAAGACGCGTCGGCAAAGGCACTCTACGGTAGCAAGGCCGCCAACGGTGTCATCGTCATCGAGACCAAACGGTTGGCGGGTACCGAAGCGCGCATCTCGTACAACGGTAGCCTCGACCTCGAAATGCCCGACCTCACCAGTTACGACATGACCAACGCCTTGGAGAAACTGGAGGTGGAGCGCAACGAAGGCATCTACGACATCAGCTCCGCTTACTACAACAATAGCGGTACGGCTACCCAACAGCAGACGCTGACCGAACTTTATAACCAACGCTACAGACTGGCGCTCGAAGGACTTGACACCGACTGGATGTCCAAGCCTTTGCGTACCGGCGTGGGACAGAAGCACAACCTCAACATCGAGCTGGGCGACGCACGCAACCTGCGCGGGGTGCTCAACTTCACCTACAATGACGTGGCGGGTGTCATGAAAGGCTCCAACCGCCGCAACATCTCGGGTGACGTGAGTCTCTCTTACCGTCGCGATAACCTCCTGTTCAAGAATATCCTGAGTGTCATCTCCAACAAGAGCTCCGATTCTCCTTACGGAACGTTCTCGGACTATGTGAAGATGAATCCCTATTGGCAGGCGACGGATGCCAACGGCAATGTGCTGCGTTGGGCCGAGGTGAGCAACAGCAACCTCTCCTACGGAGGCAATGCGGTGGCCAACCCGCTCTACGACGCTACCATCGGTACCAGTCTGGAATCCTCGTATACTGAGTTTACCAATAACTTCTACGCCGAGTGGACCATCAATCCCGACCTGAAGGCTACCGTCCGTTTGGGTGCCGAGCAGAAACGCAACGATGTGGACCAATACTATCCCGCCACTCACTCGCGCTTCGCTTCCTACAGCAAAGGGACCGCCGCATGGGACCGCCGTGGACTCTATATCATGGAGAACGGCAAGCAGACCCAACTCAGCGGTGACTTGAACGTAAACTACAACCACGCTTTCGGCAAACACCACCTCTTCGGCAACGCCGGATACTTCGTTTCCGAGACCAAATACCAGGCTTACCAACATCAGGCTGAAGGCTTCGGTAACGAGACGGCGGCGGACATCACCTTCGCCCACCAGTATGCCCAAGGCACCACGCCTACCGGCTACGCTTCGGTGAACCGCGAGATGAGTTTCCTGTTGGCGGCATCGTATGACTATGACAACCGTTTCCTGGTGGACTTGACCGGACGCGAGAGCGCCTCGTCGCTCTATGGCGCGGACAAGCGTTGGGCGGACAGCTGGTCGGCCGGTTTGGGATGGAACGTGCACAACGAACCTTGGCTGAAGAACGCCGAATGGCTGAAGCTCTTCAAGATTCGTGGCAGCGTCGGTCTCACCGGTAACCAGAACTTCAGTACCAACGAGGCCATCGCCACGTACAGGTATTATACGGGTGCCACCTACGAAGGGCTGACGGGCGCTTACCTCAGCCGCATGCCGAACCCCGGATTGATGTGGGAGCAGAAGAAAGACTACAACGTGGGCTTTGACTTCCGCGCTTTCGGTCTCTCCCTCTCGTTCGACCTCTACAAGGCCGACACCAAGAACATGCTTACCAACGTAAGCATCCCCACCTCCACCGGTTTCAGCACCGTGAAAGACAACCTCGGACTGGTGCGCAACTCCGGTGTGGAAATCAAAGCGAACTACACCCCGTGGCAGAACCGCGACGGCTTCTTCTCCGTATACGGGTCGTTCGTCTACACCAAGAACCGCATCATCAGCCTCTCGGAGAGCATGCGCGAGTACAACAACCGTATGCTTGCCCAGGCAGAGAACGAGAGCCAGACCTCTCCCGTGCTGATGTACCAGGACGGACTCTCCATGAACACCATCTGGGCTGTTCCTTCCGCAGGTATCGACCCGCAGACCGGTGAGGAGATTTACATCAAGAAAGACGGAAGCTACACCTACGACTACGACTCGTCCGACATGGTTGCCGCCGGTGACGCTACACCGAAATACCGTGGCAATGTCGGTTTCAGTGCCGAGTACAAAGGCTTCGGACTGACGGCTACCTGCACCTACCTGGCAGGCGGACAGATGTACAACTCCACCCTCGTGGACCGTGTGGAAGACGCAGACATGATTTACAACGTAGACCGCCGCGTGCTCACCGGCCGTTGGAAGACTCCGGGCGACGTGACGCAGTACAAGGGCTACAGTGCCAAGACGACGACCCGGGCGACCACCCGTTTCGTGCAGGACCGCAACGAGCTCTCCATCTCGTCCATCAGTGCCTACTACGAGTTCCCCGAGTCCATCTACGCGAAACTCTACATGCAACGCTTGCGCCTCTCCGTTTACCTGAACGACGTGGCTACCTTCTCCTCCATCAAGGTGGAGCGCGGTACCAGCTACCCGTTTGCGCGCACGCTCTCCTTTGCATTATCAGCGACCTTCTAACTCTTAAACAAGAAAGAACTTATGAAATTATATAAAACATTATCCATAGCGCTGGCAGGCATCCTGCTTCTCACCGGTTGCAACGGCTGGTTTGACGTGACCTCCAGCAACGAGATTCGCAAGGACGACCACTACGGCAAGGACTCGGGTTTCAAGCAGACGCTGATCGGGTGCTACCTGACCATGGGCGAAGAGAATCTCTATGGCATGAACCTCTCGTGGTTTGTGCCCGACTTGATTGCCAACCAGACTCGCCTTTACAGCGCTTCCTCCACCAGCGCATTGGCTGGCGACTTCCAGTCCCACAACTACAATACCTCCCGTAGCAAGACCGTCGTGGCAAACATTTGGTCTTCCGGCTACAACGTCATCGTCAACGCCAACGACGCGTTGTCGGTCATCGACGAGAAGGAGGCGGAACTGGACGACATCAACTATCACGTGATAAAGGGCGAACTGCTTGCCGTGCGTGCCTTCATGCACTTCCAGCTGCTGCGCCTCTACGGATTCGGCCCTCAGTCGCAATACGCCGCCCAGATGGACTCCTATCCCACCATTCCCTACGTGACCACGGTCAACAAGAACACTACCGCACAGGCTACCTACACGGAGTTCTTCAATAACTTGGTGAATGACCTGAAAGCCTCGTTAGAACTGCTCAAGGGCTATGACCCCGTATGCGGCGAACACGACGCGGCTTACTACGAGAATGTGAACGATGATGGATTCTATGCCACCCGCAACAACCGCCTCAACTACTATGCCGTGGAGGCTCTCCTGGCACAGGTCTACATGTGGGAAGGCAGTTCGTCGAGCCTCTCTTCGGCGCTCGCCCTTTGCAACGACATCATCCGTGCGGTGGGTGACGGTGTGAGCATCCGTTTCGACAACAGCAACACCTTCATCGTGAACCTCTCTACGCCGGCTACGCTCAACCGCTCCAACGCCAGCCTGATTAACGAGTCGCTCTTCGCCCTCAGCGTGAACAACCTCGACACCAAGATACAGGGCTACATCAACCCGTCGTACGCTGACACCGACTACAACGCCATCTACCTCACCGAGTCGCAGAAGATGGACATCTATGACGACCCGTTGACGGAAGACGAAGACGAATCCGTTACCGACGTGCGCTCTACCATACTGCTCTCGCAGAACCTCAGCGCTTCGGAACAAGGATATGTCCCTGTGAAGCTCTATCAGCGCAACCTGACTGGCAGCTACTATGCCAATAAGGTGCCGGTGCTTCGTTTGCCGGAAGTCTACTACATGGCGGCGGAATGCTACGCCAAGCAAGGCAATGCCGAGCAAGCGTTGGATTTGGTCAACGCCATCCGTGAGAAGCGTGCGCTCTACGAACCGCTCACTTCGCTGACGGCGAATGAGGTAATCACCGAGATTGGCAAGGAGTATCGCAAGGAGTTCTTGGGCGAAGGCGAAATCTTCTACTATTACAAACGTACGGGAGCCACTTCCATCCCCAACTATGACGAGATGACGGAGGCTGAGTACCTGTTGCCTTATCCGGATGATGAGACAGCGGCAGGCCGTCGTCAATATAGAGACTAAACAGTAGACAAATCTTAAAAATGAAGTTGATTATGAAAAAGATAATAGGCTTAATTGCATTTGGTGCCCTCTTCGCACTCACCGCGTGTGACCGGGATGACATCGACACATATGCTGAGGACAAGGCCGCCGTACGCTTCCTCGCCTCTTCGCTCAGTCGGAGTGAGAACACGATAGGAGGCAATTCCTACGTGGCTTCCGACAGGGCTGTTCACGAGAGCTACTCGTTCATCAACAACAACTGGGTGACCGCTTACGAATACACCATCCCCGTTGCGCTGATTGGCAAGACGGTGGACTATGACCGTCAGGTGAGCTACACCATTGAGGAAACTTCCACGGCTCCCGAAGGCAGTTACGAAGTGACAGAGTCCGTCATCCCCGCCGGCGAGAAGTACGGATACATCAAGGTGAACCTCAAGAACCTGGAAGAACTGAATACCGAGACGTATGAACTTTGGATTTCCCTCACGGGCAATGACCAGTTGGCGGAGGGTCCCGCGGATTACATCCAGGCGCATCTCTCGTGGAACAACCAGATTCCGCAACCGACCCACACTTACCATATCCGCACGTACAACATGCTTGTCAAAGGAGAGGCCAGCTTTATTTCCACGAGCCTCAACAGCTACAGCCCCAATGCCCTGCGTGCCATCGTAGCAGCTACGGGTTGGGACGACTGGGACGACTATAGCGTACACGGCAGCAAGTACAACAATGCAACTACCTACAAGGGTTACAAATACCTGCCGCGCTACAACATGATCTATTCCGACAACTCTTACAAAGCCTATGCGGCGATGCTGAAGGATTGGCTGAAAAAGTATGAGGAGGAGAACGGATCACCCTTGCTCCACGATGCCGGTGGCTCGAAAGGCAAGCCCGTGGAGGCCCGTGAGTACTAATTCATAAAAACGAAGAACAATGAAAAAGAACAATATACTTTCATTCTTTATGGCGACCGCGCTTCTGTCGTTGACCTCATGCTACAACGACGACAGTTCGCTCGCCACCCATCCACTGCCCGATGTCTCCATCTCAACCGATGATGAGGCGACTACTTACTACGTGGGCTACCTCGATGAACTGGACATCGCTCCTACCGTCACACGCAGTGACGGCGACAATGAGGAGGGACTCTCTTACTTGTGGGAGATAACCGAACTGCCCAGTGACAGCAATCCCGAATGGATTACCTTGGGTGAGGAGCGTGACCTGCACGCGACGATGAACAACGACATCTCCACACAACCCTATTATCTGCGCTACACGGTGACGGACACGAAGAACGGTGGCTTGCAGTATACCAAACTGTGGAAAGTGGTCGTGCAGAGCGCCTTCCTCGATGGCATCGTGGTGTCCGACACGAAGGATGACAAGACTTCGGACCTCAACCTCATCATGAGCAAGAACCTGACCGTGAACTATGGCGACAAGGCCGACAAGGTCTCTTACGGCATCCTGAACAAAGCCAACGGAGAACCCTTCGACCAACTGATGACGGGGCTTACCTATAAGGTTTGTGGATACCTTTCCATGACGCATGTCAACAACCTCTTTGCGGTGACCTCTGAAGGCGATGCCGCCATGTTCGACACGGAGAATTACGCACAGTCGGCCCGCTTGACAACGGGAGGTCTTGTTTCCTACGTACCCGGCGGAATGAAGGCCGTCAATATCTTCTCTGCCGCTCAATTGCTCTACATGAATACCAACCAGTACATCTATTCTGTCAACGGTATCACTTCCAGTACCTTTGGATGGTATGACGCGTCGGCAAGTCAGTACAAGATAGACAATGGGGTGGTGATGTCCGCCACTTCGTTCTACGTGTACGACCAGCTGGTGATGTGGTACGATGCGGATAAGGGTTCGTTCGTATATGGTAGCGGTAGCTATATGACCTCATATGGTAGGGATTGGGAAGCCAATGACTCTTTCGACCCCGCCGATGTGCCAGGCTTGACGGCCATTGCCGCCGGGCAGACCACCGACGAAAACACTCCCGCTTTCGTGATGAAGGACAAGGCTACGGGCGACTATGCCATCTACACCTTCAACCGGTATGAGGCAGGCGAGTACGAGTATGACGATAATTGGGACATAATAGGTACCATTACACCCGAAGTGCCTCAAGGTGCCCGCATGCGTTACGAAATCCCTGCGGAGGGCAAGGCTCTCTTGGATGAGGCCGTGAGCGTATTCTTCGCTATCGACCAGTCTATCCTCTATGTGGCGACCGCCCAGGCAGTCTATGCGATTAACTTCGCGGGCTCCACGGCTATCGTCAACACCACGCCGGTCTACAGTGCCGCTTCCGGTCAGACCATCACCAAGGCGAAACTCTACTGCCAGGGGGCTTACATGACCGACTATGGCTCGGTGGGCAAGGTGTCCGAAGGAGCTTCGGTAGAGGAACTGGAACTGAATAAGAAGGCAGTGGTGATAGCCCTGCAGAGCGGAACTTACGACGGTACGATATCCGTCGTTCCTATGATACAGATAGGAACCGGAAAGCTCGATGCCACCAAGGCACTCTCCTATACGGGATTTGGCAAGATACTTGACTTCTGTACGACAGCTTATTGATTCGTGCAATATCTTACTAATATAAACTTTAACTCCTACATGAAAATTGAACGTCTTATTTTTCTGTCCGTGATGGCGCTTTGCTTCAGCTCGATAGCTGAAGCGGGGCGTCCTCACCGTTTCTTCTTCAAGAAGAAAAAGAAGGCAGCGGTCACCGATACTGTGGCCAAGAAAACAGATTATGAAAAGCTCTTTGAAAAGAAACACAAGGTGGAGAACGGCTTCATCACCCTTCATCAAATTGACGGGAAAGTCTATTTCGAATTGCCGGTGTCACTCTTCGGCAAGGAGATGCTCATCGGCTCCACGGTGACCAACGTGTCCGACAACGGCAATGGCATTGTCGGATCCAAACCGACAGAACCGCTGTTGGTGAAGTTCACGAAGACCAAAGACAAGGTGCAGCTGCGTGAGGTGACTACCGATTACATCACGTCGGACGCAGCTATCGACGAGGCCTTGCGGAAGAGTCATACCGATGTGATTCTCTCCAACCAGAAGATTGCGGCCTGGAACAAGGACTCCACCGCCGTGGTGTTCGACATGACCCCGTTCTTTGTGAGTGACAACAAACGGATGACCCCTTTCGACGCGAACTCCGTCTACGCTTCGAGCTACACACGTACGGAAAGTTATAAGTCTGAGAACTCTTTCTTGGTGGACGTGAAGGCTTTTGCGGACAATGTCTCCGTGAAAAGTTCCCTGAACTACACCTTCTCGCTGACAAACCGCGCGGGCAAGCAGCTGTTGAAAGACCAACCCTTCACGGCAGAGATGACCCGTAGTATCATGCTCCTGAAACCACAGCCTTACCGTCCGCGCTTGGCGGACTACCGCATCGGCTACTTCGTCACGGGACGCGAGCAGTTCAGCCCCTCTCCCTACGCCTCCAAGCCGGTATACTATACCAACCGGTGGGATTTGCAACCCAAAGACTCCGCCGCATGGAAACGCGGTGAGGTGGTGGACGTGGTGAAACCCGTGGTATTCTATGTGGACAACACCTTCCCGGCCAAGTGGAGACCTTACATCATGGAGGCCGTGAACATGTGGGCGCAGGTGTTTGAGGAGGAGTGCCGTTTGCGCGGTGCGGTGGTAGCGAAAGACTATCCTACCGACGACCCCTCGTTCGACCCCGACAACATCAAGTACAGCTGCATCCGTTACGCACCCATCAGCATCAAGAACGCCATGGGTCCGTCGTGGGTTGACCCCCGTAGCGGTGAGATACTGATGGCCTCGGTCTATGTCTATCACGACTTCATCAAACTCATCAACAACTGGCTCTTCGTGCAGACGGCAGCCGCTGACAAGGATGTCCGCTCCACCCAGTTGCCCGAAGCCATCCTGGGCGATGCCATCCGTTACGTCATCGGTCACGAAGTGGGACACTGCCTCGGACTGATGCACAACATGGGTGCATCCAACAACGTACCGGTGGAAGACCTTCGTTCGCCGGAGTTCACGCAGAAGTATGGCACGACCTTCAGCATCATGGACTATGCCCGTTTCAACTACGTGGCGCAGCCGGGCGACAAGGAGAAAGGCGTGAAACTGACACCTCCCCGTTTCGGTGTGTACGACCGTTACGCCATCAAGTGGGGATACACTCCTTGCCTCGACATGACACCGCAGGAAGAGGAGAAGTACATGACCCAATGGATTACCGACTCCATCCAGAAAAGCCCCGTCTACCGCTATGGCAAGCAGCAGTTCACGACTCCGTTCGCCGACCCGCGCAACATGAACGAAGACTTGGGCGACAATGCCGTGGAGGCCACCAAGTATGGCGTGAAGAACCTCAAGTACATCATGGCGCACATCAACCAGTGGCTCGATGAGAAGGACGAGGATATGAGCTACCGTGCGGACATCTTGGAGAACATGGTCAACCAATATGGCCTCTACACCATTCATGTAGCCAGCAACGTGAGTGGCTATTACCTTAATGAGGTAAAGGACGGTGACGGCCAGACCCGTTTGCGCGGATTGGACAAGAAGCGGCAGAAGGAGGCGTTGAACTACCTCTTCACCCTCTATTCCGACCTCGATTGGATAGACAACAAGGAGCTGCTCGGCAAGATTATGCTCGCGGGCTCTCCCAAGAACACCTTGCAGAAGTATGTCTCACAGTTCATCTTCTCCGCTCCCCTGATAGTCTCTTGCTACAACAAGATTGACAGCAAGAGCCTCCAGCCGGATGAGGCCTTGAAGATGGTCTATGACTTTGTGTGGAAACCTACCGTACAGGGACGTAAACTCACCGAAAGCGAGAAGAGCCTGCAGAAATCCTATTTGGTCTATCTGATACAGAACAGTGGTTTCAAATTGCCCAAGGGACTGAGCAACCTGGCTTTGGCCGATAGCGAGGAGCCGAACCAAGGCGTTCATTTCCACTCGCTCTGCTCGTGCCATCAGGAGACACGCATCGTTTGGCCTACGCTGGCAGAGACGGATGCCGTGAAACCGGTGGGTGGTTTCGAGCAGGTTCCGCGTGAGATGTTCTCCAGTATGCCTTCACTGACCGTGGCCGACATGTACGTCTGGTTGCAGAAGGCCAAGACTTTGGTGAAAAGTAGGCAACAGGGTGGAACGGCATCAGACCGTGCCCACTATGCTTACCTGTTGCGTATCATTGAGAGTAGTACCAAATAGTGGAGTGGATATGAAACAGAACAAAACGATAATAACTTGCTTGGCGGCAGTCATCGGATTGGCGTTCGTGTTCGCTCAACCTGCGGAGGCGCGCCGACAAAAGAAAGCGGACAAGGCGAAGAGCGAAGCGGCTGCCAAGGACTCGGCGAATGCCTCGAAACGCCCCTATGCCAAAGTCTTCAAGAAGAAGGACAAACTGACGCAAGTGCAGCAGAAAGAGCTCTCGCTCTTCCTCTACGAGAACAAAGTCTATGTGGAGTTCCCCGTACGCAACTTTGGACGTGAATACCTCTTGTCATCGAGTATATTGGAGGCCAACATCCCCCTTATGGTAGGCCGTCAGGTGAACGATCAGATGATATTTACCGTCCATCGTGCCGATACGCTCCTGACCTTCTCCCGTCCGAAAGCGAACTACCGCATCTCGGAAGGGGACATGACCACCGCCAAGGCGTTTGAGCTCTCCGGAGCAAATGCCATCTTCCGCACGGCATCCATTGAGGCGTGGAACAACGACTCCACAGCCGTGTTGGTAGAGTTGACGGACTTTCTTAGTTCCTCCAACAAGGAGGTGTTCGACCCGGATGGCATTCCCTATGATATCGGCATGACCATCAAGGAATGCGCGGTCAAGAGCCAGCTCTCCTACCTGATTGGCGTGAAGGCTTTCCGCCGTTGCGTATGTCTGGAACAGTCGGTCACCGGCTCCCTGTCGCTTGCCGGCACGTTGATTGGCGAGCTCTCGGAGAAGCCCTCTTTCCAAGGAACACTACAGACCTTGATTACCCTGTTGCCAGCCGATAACGATCGCATGATGCCACGCGAAGCGCACGCTGCGGTGGGTACACGCTTCGTAGCCTATAACGATTACCGCGACTTGGAACGGACCAAGACCGGCTATTACGCCACCCGTCGTAAGTTCACCCCGGGAGACGTGATAACGTTCTATGTGGACAGCTTGATCTCTCTCTCATGGACGGAGGCCGTACGCCGTGCCGCTGAAGGATGGAACGACTCCTTCGAGAAGGCGGGACTTGGGCGGCCGCTTCAGCTTGTGCCGTTCCCGAAAGACTCCACCTTCAGTGCGGCGGACCCCTTGGAGAATGTGATCCTCTTTGCCAACAGCAACAGCCAGTCGGTGAGCCTCTCCTTGCCAACAGACCCCCGTACGGGTGAGATATTGAGTACACATATCTATGTACCTCGTAACTTGGTGGAGGATGTCCGCCGTTATGGCATCTGCAAGATGGCGGAGACGGACGAACGTTACCGTTGCCACGATTTGCCCGACGACCTCTTGGCTGAAATTCTTCAGGCGAAGATGCTGACGGCGTTCGGCCATTCACTCGGCCTTTCCACCAACCTTGCCGGCTCGGCGGCCTATACGCCCGAGCAGCTCCGTTCGCCGGAGTTCACGCAGAAGTATGGCATCACCGCTTCCGTGATGGACGGGCAGATATACAACTATGTAGCGATGCCGGGCGACAAGGAGAAAGGTGTGGCGCTTACGTTTAACCACCCCGGTGTGTATGACGACTTTGTAGTGAAATACCTCTATACGCCCGATGTGTCCGACGACACGTTGAAGCAATGGGTGAAGAGCCATGCCGGTGATGCCCGCTATTTCTATGGCAGGAGGAGCTTGCGCTATGCCACCGACCCGCGCAGCCAGTCCTTTGACATGAGTAGCGACCCGTTGCAGGCGGCACGTAACATGATGCAGCACTACCGATACTTGGCGAAGCACGCGCCCGAGTGGACGAACTACAGCGAACTGCCCGACACGTACCGCGAACTCTTCCCCGAGTTTGTCATCAACGACTATTTTAGCCTGTTGCAGACGGTCACGGCCTTCATAGGAGGTGTCTACTTCGATGAGTATGTAGGTCAGGATTGTGAGCAGACCCCGTTGACCCGTGCCGTTCCACGCAAGAAACAACGGGAAGCCGTGCGTATGCTGTTCAACGAACTGAGCGAAGTCTCGTGGCTCGACAGTAACCCGATGTTCTTTGGCTCTGCCGGTCCCTCCGCCGACGTGGGCGGGTGGATACGCCGCAAGTGCTATGCCGTTCAGCTCTCCATGGCCTATAAGTTGCCCTATATGGACATGAGCGTCCTGCACGCGGACAAGCCCTACACCCAAAGCGATTTGATAGACGACATCATAGACTGCTGCTTCCGTCCGGTGAAGGTAGGTCGCAAGCCCTCCGCGGAGGAGTTGCAGGAGATGCACGCATTGGTCACTTATCTCATCAACGAGAGTGAGATGCTTGCCTCCATCAACAAGGCCAAACTGAATCACGGTGAGGCGCAATTGTCCGCAACGGCTGAAGAGCCGGTCTGTGGCGTGACGGGCAGTCCCGATGAAACCCTGGGTATGGGTGCCGTAACGGAAATCAACTATTTCCCCAAAACGAACCTTACACCGATTTTGCTGGAGAAGCTGCAGAAGGTACGTCCGCTGTTGGTGAAAGCCAAGTCTTTGCTTCCGTCCCAGACGGATAAGTACAAGGTGGACTACACCATCAAGGCGATAGACCGTGTGACGAAAGACTAAACGACCTTTTAGGATAAAGTAGAGAGGCGGGAAGATATCCAATACTTCTCGCCTCTCTGTCTGTATCGGGGTAATAAAGGGGTCAGTCCGAAAACCTGGTGGTGATTATTCAGATAACCGACCATTGACCAACC